>JANHAK010000136.1 GCA_024464195.1 Methanomassiliicoccales archaeon
GGATTTCTAAGAATCGACGTGCAAAGTGAGGTTGCACCTCATTTGAAGTGACAACCTGAAGATACGAGGAGACTTGCAGATAATTCATGCGACACAATTGTATGGGGATTTCAAAGGTTCAAGGGTGAACTCCACAATATCGCCGGCGAAGCAATCGATTAACGCACAAAATGATGGAGAAAGAGTAAAATTGTTCTCTAATAGAAAAGAGCTAGTGGATCAACAAAGAAGTGCACAGTCAGTGAGATACGAATGGATGAAAATGAAGACGCAAACGCACTTATGAACCTAGACAAAATAGTGAGACGTGTTTTGTTCGATTCAAAAATCTGAGAAATTCACATCGAATCGACTGGAACGATCATCATCGAAAATCATCAAGTACGACACGAAGTGAAAATATCGTTCCGCATTAGACGACTGCCAAGTTTTCCTTCCTCAACGACGAGTTGCAGCTGCTTTACTTTTTTCTACGCCATAAGATAGCAAACATCAGAGAATTTGTCATTCGCTACATGATTATTGACAAAGAACTCATTACACGGCGATCGTTATGTATAGAAACCTAAGGTTGATTTGAAAATATTGCACAATAGATTCTTGCAAGAACGCCGATAACATGATCGCCATTAACCGCAATGTTCTGATCAGCATAACTGATCTTATATTAAAAAAAGAATCGACTTGAAACCATTTAATCAAAAAGCCTCTTCAGGATTGTTAACATCCCTTCTCAATAATTTCACCCGCAGTTCCTCCCTTCGTTAAGAGATCGAGAAGGAAGCGCTTTTCTTCCTCGTCAGAGAAGGCTACAGCGCCGATTTTTTCGGTACATGTAATTGTCTTCCTCTTTCGAATTTCGATAATACCAGAGGACTGACCTGCTTCTTGCACGACTTTGAATACAAGGTACATCATATTACCACGACGATATAGTAGATTAGAAATAGCCACTTATATCATTTGATGTTGTAGCGATATCCTACGAAAGCAATCCACTAATGATACAACGACACAATCACGCTTTTTTTAAATTGATGACAAAAATTGCGCCCCGAGGTTTATTCTCCTCCACATGGACGCATCCATCATACCGATCAATTGTTTTTTTCGCGAGATACAACCCTAGACCAGAGCCTCGAGCATTTCCGTAGCTCACGCCCTCATCAAAAATCCGATTTCTGATTGATTCTGGAATTCCAACCCCATAATCAATAATCTTGATTTCACATGCGTTCGTATCCGATTTAATCACGATGTCGATTCTATCAGTTTTCCCGTGGACGACAGCGTTTCTGATGATATTATCAAAGACTGACATAAGAGCTTCATCCGCCATTACGCTGCAATCGCCATCAATTTTGAACTTGACGGGATAACTGCCAATGACCTTTTCCAAGACTTCTCTGACCCTAGTCGGTTTTAATCCGATACCAGAAAAAGCGAATTGCTCCAGTTCTTTCATTCTTCTTATCAATTCTGTACTCTTTTTCACAGCAGTGAGCACGTTCTTCAAGAATTTCTCGTCCTTTATTTCCATAAAAAGTTCAAGAGATCCGCCAATGACGGTCAATTCATTCAATAGATCATGCCTCATCGTTTTGTTTATAACCTTGAGGATGTCGTTGAGTTGCATGATCGATTTTTCTGCGCGCTTCCTACACGTCACATCCATGATAAAGCCCTCAATCGCGACCACATCCCCAGAATCGACATAGACTCCCCGTCCCTGCTCCCACACCCATTTCTCCGCTCCGTGACGAGTTTTGATTCTGTATTCAATCGTAAATGACCTGCGCTCCTGTAACGCTTTCTGTATCTCATTCCAGACGAAAGATCTGTCCTCGGGGTGTATAATCTCTGCGTAAGAGATCTTCGCATTCCCAACGAGATCGGATGGAGCGTAGCCTGTAAGAATAGTACATGCGTCGCTAATGAATTCCATTGTCCGATTTGCGTCATTATGGCATCTGTAAACCATCCCAGGGAGATTGCTCAATAGAATTTCGAATGTTTGATAAAATTCTTCCAACAAGCTTCCCCTATGATGGTTAGATGGTATTACCAAAGATGCCCAGTCATGATCTTCTTTAGAAATGATGATCTGGTGATCTAGCGCGATCATTGTGATTTCCAGCGGTTCAATTTCGGTCGAAGGATAAGAACAGAGAACGGTCACTTTCTTACCGCTCAGCACTTCGTTAATAAACCGTTCGCGTTCCATGACGTGTTCGATCTTTTTCCCTGGCACGCTCTCAGTTGTTATAGCCAGCCTCATTCCCTCTAGATTTCTAACCACACAAGAGTTCAATTTTCCCTCGAGGTACTGTCTAAGATTTGTCAACGAGGATAAATCTGGTTTGTTAGCATGCTCGTCGATCACATCCTGTGATACTATCTCGATTTGCTCATGCCGAAGAAAATCATCAAACCCTGGAACCTTACGGTATAAAATATCGACCATTTCGTCTACTGATGAACGGTTTTGTAGGATCCACAGACAGTAGTGTTTCTTATTGAGGCCAGAAAAAATCAATGACGTAACAAGATCGATAAATTCATCGCGTTCTCTATAAAATTGGCAGATATGTGTGCCCCACTGAATTGAATCAAGGACGGTTGGTATCGATCTGACCATGCGCAAATCCACTCCGAATATCCGTCCCAATCCTAACGCACCGGCATACCGATCGTTTTCTTACACTTTCCGAAGATTTTAAATCTATTTCCTTAAATCATCAAATGAATACTTGAAACCAGCGCCTCGCAAACTACATTCTTTCCAGCCTTTGATTTCTTTTGTACAAGTATCGAGCACATAAGAAATAAACATATATGATGAAGAAATGAGAATTATATTAATTTCGTATATATCAGGAAGGGATGGGATGTGCGAAAGAGTAGAGTCAAATTTTTGTTTCTTATCACATCGATTATCTCTATGATGACTGTCAGCTTCGCTAGCTTTTCGGCTGAAGGGCATCCGGATCGCATCGAAAAATTCGGACTTATTGAATCGTCTGATCACTTCACTGCCTATTTTGTTCTGTCCGATAAAGATGGCAATGACGTTGCAATAGCTGGAACTGTTGATTTCGAAATTCGAGACGAGTTTATGATCACTCTTTACAAGACCTCATTCGAAGTTATGGCTAACGAATTTTCTATTTATGACTTACCAGATCATACACATGTTTATGGATATATATGGCAAATCCCCTTCGGCGTCATTCAGAAAAGCGATAGCCGAAATGAATCTCTTATGGCATACGTGCGCTTTTCAAATCATGAAGTCCTCCTCGAAAGAATTTGCGATAACGTCCCATTCCCAGATCTTCTCAAGGCACCTAATAAACCACCTGTATTGAAAATTAATGCACCAAGGATTTCATGGTGCGATATCGAAACCAAATTCAACGCTTCTTCTTCATACGATCCTAATCTCAATGCGATGTTGTTTCGATGGGATTTTGGAGATGGGCAGAATGTAACCGGATCTAACGTCGTCTCACATTTCTATCAATTCCCTGGCAATTATCAAGTCAAATTAACTGTTGAGGATTCCGAGGGTGGCATTAGCAACATAACCCATCCAATTAAGATTGAGAATCCAGAGATTATTTCCATTACGAAAAAGAGCTTCGAAGATCAGAGCGGATCGTCGGTGTACACGTTCAGCATCGAGATATCCGTGAGCAACAGAGCGCCTCAACCAGTATTAATCGACATCAACGAGTTTTTCGTAAAAACCGATGATGAATTATATCAATACGAAAGAACTGAGAATGAGTCGGACAAAGTCTTGGATTCTCTAAAGAGGGTTTCAATCACTCTGCACTTCGAGATTCTTAATAACGAGATACCATCCGTCCTTATTTACAAAGACAGATTATTTGTTCCGATTGACGATACGGTTTCAAAGAATCTGACAGTTTCGTTCGTTGATGTCGGACAGGGCGACGCGATTCTTATTAAGACACCTGATTCAAGAACCGTTCTCATCGATGCGGGACCTGACGATAAAGCCCCGGAACTTATCAGTTATCTTTATTCTAATAACGTGACATCGATCGACGCTTTCATTCTTACCCATCCAGATGAGGATCATATTGGGGGAGCTGATGAAGTTCTTAGGAACTTCGACGTCCTGAGCATCTATCATCCAGGATATGTCAGAGAGACAAAAACGTATAATGAATTCGTCTCTGCGATGCTCGAAGAAGGGTGCCCGGTGTTCACGGACGAGAATATAGATCCAGGAGATCGAATCCCAGTCAGCAGCTCCATCGATTTTCTTGTTCTCCACATCGATAAAGATGCACCTGATT
>JANHAK010000137.1 GCA_024464195.1 Methanomassiliicoccales archaeon
AAAATAGACAATTTTAAACATCAAACACAAGAAATCAAATACAATCATTAAATCAATCACTTACAGTAAACGCCTCTTAAGTTCTTTTCAAGCGCTCTTCCCTTTTAACATTTGAAAAGGTTTTTCAATTTTTTGAAAGACCGCTGTCTACATTATAAAATCAAGAAAGATTCACAATTTGATCGCTCACGAGCGTTAACATCTCTCTGACCTCAGGCCTCATCTGATTTGAAATTGAAACAACGGCGGCATAATCACCTCTCGATCGTACAACGTTAAGAAGAATTTGAAAGAACTCGAAAAGGAGTCTGATGTCGTTGTACGCGGCGAATGCGTTCGCTGAGTCAACAATGACGAGCGCTCCTTCTTTCTCTTTTTTCAAAAAATATTTGACTTTTAGGATGATGTTCTCGAGCATTGTTGGACCTTCAACATAAGAAACATGATCAAGAGTTGGCGCGCTCCCGAAGATCGTTTTCGAAACGCAGTCGACGAAGCGCACGTTCGAAGCATCAACACCGAGTGCGTCGAGCGCTTTGATCAGTGTCGCGGAGGAAATCGAGGATGTCACATAAATGCATTTGATCTTCTTCGCGCTGACAAATGACTCGAGAAGTTCACTAATAAAATCAAAATACTTTTCCATATCAACTTCAAACGCGATCGCTGATCCAGAACCTGCTTCCTCGAGCTTCGCCGATGCCTTTCCTTTTATCGCATTATTCATAAGGCGCCACCCCTGAGGAGCGGCGTCGCGAGCATGCCACATGTCGTCAAATCAACGACATACTTCGATCGAGAATGATCCGCCCCTTTCATCTTGATGACCTGCATAATTCTCAATAAATCTCCTCGTCTTTCGAGATTACTCAGCAAGATGACTCCATCGGCAATGATTTCCTCGCTTTCGTCCACTCCATCTGAGACTACCATCGCCGTGCATCTCTTTTCGTATAAAAGAGAGCCCAGCTTTCTCAGCACATGCCTCTTTGCGATCGAATTCTTATCATCATTGCAAAAACTGCTGAATGAATCGATGACCATCCGCTTGATACCATTCTTCTCAATAATTTCCCCGATCGCTTGAATAAATCTCAGTCCCTTTTCGCGTGCATCAATCTCGAGCGCTCCGCCTGCGATCTTTTCAAGTTCCTCTAGCTGAACAATTTGAATCCTTCCATCAGCAATCATTTTTTCATCAAAAAAAACAAATCGAGGGACGTTTGAAAGCATTTTCTCCGGAGGTTCAGCCGTCAGCACGAGAAGACCTTTCTCCCCGATCAAAGCCCCGCGGACGAGAAACTCAAAGGCCAGTGTCGTCTTTCCCGTCCCGCAACTACCCTCGACCAGAACCATATTCCCGATCGGTATCCCGCCGTCAAGGATTTTATCCAAATCCTCGATGCCCGTCACGCACCTTCCGCCGTCCCGTCGGATTTCTTGCATTTGCTGGACACTATCACATTGCCTTTTTATATGGTTTTCCTAAAAATACACTCTTGAAAATAATAAGAGAAGCGATTACATAGAAGTCTTGATTTCAAAAGGATTTATTAGAAGAGAGGTTCTTCATCGAGATCGATGAAACCCGTTTTGCAAGTTGCCCTGGACATGATGCATCTCAAGAGGGCGATTGAAATAGGAAAGGAAGCGGTCGAAGGCGGAGCAGACTGGATCGAGGCGGGCACGCCATTGATTAAGAGCGAGGGTGCTGACTGTCTGAGAGCGCTCAAGCGTGAATTTCCGGATCGCGTTCTTGTCGCAGACATGAAAACAATGGATGTCGGGGGATTCGAAGTCGAAATCGCGGCGAAGGCAGGCGCTGATATCGTGACAGTCATGGGACTTTCGGATGACGGGACGATTTCCGAGGCTATTCTCACTGGTCGCAAATATGGAACGAAGATCATGGTCGACTTGATGAATGTCGAGGACAAAGTCAAAAGGGCGAAAGAAGTGGAGACGCTCGGCGCCTCATACGTTTGCCTTCATGTCGGCATCGACGAGCAGATGCGCGGCGGCAAATCGCCTCTTGAAGTGGTCAAGGCGGTATCGGAGGTAACGAATGTTCCAGTTGCAGTCGCAGGTGGGATCACCTCCGAAACTGCTGCCTCGTTCGTGAGAGCTGGCGCTTCGATTATCATTGTCGGCGGGGGAATTATCAAGGCTGAGGATGTAAAGACGGCCGCGAGGAGGATCAAAGAAGCGATCGAGAGGGGCGAGTCAATCGCCTCCGACCTCTCAAGAAAATACAAGGCCGAGGAACTCTTCGAGGCGTTTTCACGCGTTTCGACGCCGAATATCGCCGACGCGGCGCATAAGCGGGGGGTTATGAAGGGCATTATCCCGAGAATAAAGCACGGCACCAAAATGGTCGGTCGGGCGCTGACGGTCCAAACATCGAAAGGTGACTGGGCCAAGCCGGTAGAGGCGATCGATCGCGCGCAGAAAGGTGATGTCATCGTCGTCGATGCTGGAGGAAGCGACATCGCAGTTTGGGGGGAGCTTGCCTCATGGAGCTGCAAGATCAAGGGGATTGCTGGTATTGTCATTGACGGTGCTGTCAGAGACATTGACACGATCATCGAGATCGGTTTCCCCTGTTTTTCGAGGTCTGTGACGCCAGAAGCCGGTGAGCCGAAAGGCTTTGGTGGGATCGGTCTAGAGATTATATGTGGAGGGCAGGTCGTTCGCACGGGCGATTGGATTATCGGAGATGAGAGTGGCGTCATCGTTGTACCACAAGAAAATGCGGTCGAAATCGCGAATCGCGCGCTCGATATCCTCGAAAGGGAAAATCGAATCAGAGAGGAAATCAAAAGAGGAAGAACACTTTCAAGTGTCCAGGAGTTGGAGAAGTGGGAAAAGGTACAGTGATCAATCTCCACACGCACACGATTTTTTCCGATGGGATCTTTGACATCGAGACAATCGTTAGTGAAGGTGCAAGAAAGGGATTGACGCACATCGCGATCACCGATCACTTTGAAACGACGAAGGTCTGTTCACTCAGCAAGCGTGATTTCAAGCGGTATCTTGCGACGATCGAGACGATTAAAGAGAAATACGAGGGGACAATCACCGTTCTCGCTGGTGTGGAAATTGATGCAAATCCAGACCGATGCGATCTGAGTAGCATACCAACCGAAATGCTCAATTCCCTCGATCTTGTCTTATTTGAATATGTCAATGATTTTTTGAACGGCGGTGCAGACATTGAAACCATTGGAAATTTTATTTCAGAACTGATTGTGCCTTGCGGACTCGCACATCCTGATTTCGAAATAGCCTTTGTCGGTATTCATCCAGATGATCTCGCAAGATTGCTTTCTCAATATAATTTCTTCATCGAGATTAACACGGCGAAGCCCTACAAAAGGAACGGAGTGGCTTTTTATGAAAGAGCTGAAGACCTCATCGCGAAGCTCAAGGGAAAAGTCAGATTTTCGATCGGGACCGACGTTCATAGAACGCTATCGGAAGTTTACAATGTCAGTCCGGCTTACAATTTCGCGAGGAAGATTGGCATAGAAGAGGACCTTCTCTTCTAAATTGATTGAGAAGATACAAGAGTTCGAGTTGACAGAGGTTCGAGTTCTCATTAGAACGATTGTATTGAAGGCAATCTTAACGAATGATTGCAAGATGTCGAAAAATCGTTTACAAGATTGTTTCACTCGACACGTAGAAGCACCAATTGAATTCGATCTGGTTCTCGATTGTTTCAAGAAAAAAAGTTGGAATGAAAAACGGGAAAAGTTCAAAAAATAAAAGATCAGAACTGCCCCATCTTGCTTGCCATCTGCTTGAGGCGCTTGATCCTCTCAGCAATTGGCGGGTGCGTGGAGAAGAGGTGTACAAGGCCGCTCGAACCGAAGGGATTGACAATCCATATCGACGAGGATGCCGGATTCCCGAATTCGATCGGCCGCCGCTTGTTCGCCGCTTCGAGCTTTTCGAGCGCTTTCGCCAAACTCATCGGTCTTCCGATGATCATCGCGCCCTCCTCATCAGCCAAATATTCTCTGCTCCTCGAGATTGCCAACTGGATGAGTAGCGCGGCGATCGGCGCGGTGATCGCGACGATCAGGGCGATAAATGCTGCAGACGAGTCCCTGCGCCCCCCGCCGCCAAAGAGGACGCTGTACCAGAAGGATCTCGCGGCAAAAGAGATTGCCCCAGCAAGCGTCGCAGCAATGCTCATGACGAGAATGTCCCTGTCCTTGATGTGCGCAAATTCGTGAGCGATGACACCTTCGAGCTCATCGTCATTAAGTGTCTTGAGAATGCCCTCAGTTGCAGCGACGACTGCGT
>JANHAK010000138.1 GCA_024464195.1 Methanomassiliicoccales archaeon
ATCATCGGGATTGCGGTATTGATTGGTGCGGAGTGATATCATCGTTTCAGAGTTCTATATAAATCGTAAAAAAATGGGATATGATCCTTTGTCAAGAGCTTCTTTCATAGAATCGCTACTCACTCATTTGATGATGTCCAAAATTTGGAAGGAAAGTTCAAGATCATAAGAAATTAGCCAAAAAGATACGAATTAAAGGAAATAGAAAAAGGTAATAGTTTTCGGCTTTCTTGAATAGTTACTAAAGCACGGACTGGAGAGAAATCGGATTTGATGAGTCTTGTCGTCGATTTTGAATTCTCCGATAGCTGAAAGGAACAATGTTAAATAGAAACCAGCGTATCCTCATCAAATGATATCTTGATAGGGCGCAAATCTTTCCTCATCGTTCTTTCACGATTCGCTTCAGCCGGACTCGCGTTCGTGGGTCTGTACTTCATGACGAGGTATTATGTACCCGATGTTTACGGTAGCATCGCATGGACTCTTTCATTTGTTAACACATTCAATGCAGTGGCCGATCTTGGATTCAACGCTGCACACATTAAACGCGTGTCGGAAGGGAATGACATCCACGATTGCCTCAGTACTTTTCTTGTTGTAAAAGCCTTCTTGACAAGTATTATGGTATTGACGACCATCGTATCAGTGCTTCTTTGGTCGTCGTTTTCTGGCGAACAATTTTCACAATCGACACTCGAACTGATTATGCTCTTCGTCCTCTATTCAGTCTTTTACGATCTAGCTTCGATTGCCACTACGACATTCGATGGCCGCGTAGAGACTGCGAAGACACAGATCTCTGTGATAATGGATCCGCTAATAAGAATTCCACTCATTGCGATTGTTTCGATAAACAGACTCGATGCTACCTATCTTGCCTATGCATACGTTCTCGGGGGACTAACAGTCGCAATCGTCAGTCTCACAATTCTCATGAAGGGACGATATCGATTCGTTAAACCGACGCTTTTCAAATCTTACATCAAATTTGCTTTCCCAATTGCGCTGATTTCAATCATGGGAGCGATATCTGCCAATGCAGACAAACTTTTGATCGGATTGTTTTGGAGCGATGCCTATGTTGGATTTTATTCTGCTAGCCAATCAACTCTCGGTCTTTTCAGTGTAATAGGCGTTGCTGTGTCGACGATTACATTTCCGACCTTTTCAAAGATGCACCGAGCAGGTAATCTCATCGACGTGAGAAAAAAGACGAGGATTGCAGAGAGATACATTTCAATGATTGCAATTCCCATAGTCGTTGTCATTCTTTTATTCCCATCCGAAATCGCAATAATTCTTTTCGCTGAAAAGTTCGCAGAGGCAAGTGGACCCTTAAGATTTTTGTCGATATCCATGCTTCTTGGATTATTAAATGGCGTGTATGCAAGCCAGATTAACGCCGTCGATCGACCTGATATCACGGCAAAACTGACTCTCTTGTCGCTTTCTGTCAATCTCACAATGCTCTTGATTTTCGTTCCCCCGAATATAAATGGCATAACCATGCTTGGACTTGGGGCGACGGGAGCTGCGATTGCAAACGTGATTACAGCTAGCACAGTGTTTTTCGCGACGAGACTTGTTGTAAGAAGACTAACAAATACGCGATCGAATCCTCGCATTCTTTTACACGTCGTCGCTGGGATTATCACGGGTTGCGTGCTATACCTTATAAGTTTTACTTGGCCAATGGTGAGATGGTATGATCTTATCGGATATGGGATCATATCGGTTGGTGTATTTTTGATAATCCTCTATTTGCTCAGGGAGTTGACAAAAGAAGACATCCATTATTTCTTGAGTGTCGTGAGTCCTGGTGGGATGAAAGAATACCTTAAGTCAGAATTACGCAAAAAAGATCAATAATCATCGAAAACTGATTTCTAAAATGAAAGAGAGGAATATGCGGCAATAAGACGGGATTTCATCGATTCCCAGTTATATTCCTTTTCTGCCACCATGCGACCATTCGCGCCGAGCTTCTTACGAACAGCGGGGTCCCTCAATGCGTTGATCGCACTGAGAAAATTTTGTTCAGACCATTCGAGGACAAGACCACATGAATGTTTCTTAACAATCTCTCCTGTCAATGTGCCCTCCGATGCGACGACGGGTACGCCTAGTGCCATCGCCTCAAACAACCTGTTGGGGATTCCAATCCTGTTGTTCTTGTTTTTAGGGTCTAGAAGACATAACGAGACATCAGCGTTTTTGAGTTCATCCAATAGTTGCCTATGCGACAAATATCCAAAAAACTCGACATTGGAAGACTCTCTAGACATCTTTTCGATATAATCAGCCAATCGACCTGATCCAGCAATTCTCAAAATAAAAGCTTGCGAAGAAATTGCGAGCTTAGTCACTTCGACCAAATATCTCAGCGGTTCCAAACTACCGGCGTAAAAAACAACGAGTTTATCATGCTCCCTTGACCGCTGTTTAGCGTTATTAGGTAATTCACGTAAATCGATGCAATTCATCACGACTACCGGTTCAAAGCGAGAAGAATCACGAAGGATTTCTGCAATTCTCTCATTAGCTGCGATGACGATATCCGCTTTACCAACGAGTGATTTTTCAAATGAATCAAGGAAATTTGATAACAAATGTGGAACATCTTCGAAAACCATACTCGCATAATGCTCATGAGCATCGTAAATGAGTGGAATACCTTTGAGTTTTGAAACGATCACACCCTGAAAAAGTGTATCGAGATCATGGGAATGAACGATGTTGCAATTTGTTCTCAACGCCCTGAGAATCATTTTGATCATGAAGAATGGGAAATTGAAAATAAATGATCTAATTTCTTTAACTGATAGCGTCCTGATTCTTTCAACCTCGACCCCATTGGAAAATTCATTCGCTACCCTGCTGCATTTGCGATCCCAGCAGATTACTTTCACTCTGTATCCTTCGCTTAGGAGGGTGAGTGCTTCCCTCTCGACTCTCGGATCTGGTCTATATTCGTTTGAGAGAAGCATCAGAACTGTTTTCTCGGCTGGATCTTTCTTTTCAAACATACGTGTCAACGGTTTTCCCTTCAATCATCGACTGCTTCGCTTTCTCGATCATCTCGACAGTCTTCACGCCCACGATACCACTATTCCTTGTCTCGGTATGCGGATCACCAATGGATTTAATGAAATGCAGGAGTTCTGTCCTGATCGTATTATTCCTCTCAATTCCAAGTTTGTACCAGTATCCACTCTCATAGACCGTTACTTCTTGAGCGACTGCGTCGATAACGCAGCAACGCCTCTCCCCAACAATCTCGATCTGCCTCACCTTTTTCGGTGCTAGCCAGCTTAGTGAGGCACTTGCAATTTCACCAGAAGGCAGTTCCGAGATGATGTATGCTGTTTCCTCCATCTCTCTCCTTCTAAAGGGGCGACCAACGCAAGTGATCTTCTTTGGCCAGACACCTAACAAAAAGTTAATAATGTCGAAATAATGAGGTGCCAAATCTACAATGACGTCCCTGTCAGGGTAAGGAGGCTCCAGGTTCACCCAGAAGAGATTCATGAAGAAAATACGGCCGAAGAATCTTTCGCCAATAAGTCGCTTGACTTCGAGCAATGCATTATTGAAACGATAAATATGACCGACTGAGAGCGTTAAATTCCTCTCCTCTGCAATCTCAACGAGCTTCTGGCCTTCCGCTGAGGTCATGGTCATCGGTTTTTCCACGAGGACATGCTTGCCAGCCTCAAGAGCGTCTCTACAAACCTGGTAGTGGAGAGCGTTAGGCACACAGACATTAACAGCGATGATCGAACTATCAGCAAGTAATTCATGATAATCCTGAGTCAATATTTCGACACCATACCGCTCCCTGCAATACTCGAGATTTCTTTCGTTGATATCGGCGACGCCCCTGACCCTTACCCCCGATATCCCACCGTATTCGTCGACAATCTTCCGTCCCCAGTATCCCACACCGATGACTCCGACGTCAAATCGTCTCATCTTCATGACCCTCCGTAGAAATTGAAGATTTCCTCGCATACATACTTGACATCGCTGAGGGAAAGAGTGGGGAACATCGGAAGAGAGAGAAGATTTTTTGAAAGAGCTTCACTAACGGGGAACATTCCCGGTGAGAAACCATAAGTTTCAACATAGATCGGCTGAAGATGGATTGGAACAGGGTAATGGATGCCGCATTCGACTCCTTTATACTCAAGGTGTTTTGCCAACTCATCCCTCTTCTCACAACGTATAACAAAAAGATGGAAAACAGGGTGGATATTAGTGGTGCCCATCGGCGGGAGCCTGACTTGCGGCAAATCCTTAAGTTGTTTT
>JANHAK010000139.1 GCA_024464195.1 Methanomassiliicoccales archaeon
CCCTTAGATGCGATCCAGGGCGATTATATGGTCGGAGAACTCGAGCATGCGATTTATCAGGCCTGGCTGAATGAAAAGCCAGACGTCATTATCGTGGAAGGGCAAGGTTCTCTGACGCATCCCGTTTATGTTTGTGGGACGCGTGCGATTATCTCTGCAACAAAGCCAGATGCAATCATAATTCAGCATGCTCCAGGCAGAAAATTCAGGACATATGATCCTGAGCTGAAGCTCCCGATGCCTGATCTACATAAAGAGATTGCACTTTACGAAGCATATGCCAACGCGCCCGTTATCGGGCTTGGTATTAATCATGAGGGTCTATCGATCGATGAAGTCAAAGACGTCTGCAGGAAACTCGAGGCAGTATTCGGAATCCCAGCGGTTGATGTTTTTCTAGAAGGATCAGAAAGACTCGTCAGAGCGATCGTCGATCGCTTTCCTTTTCTAAAGAAGTGAAACTAGATATCACATCAGAAAGAATTCCAATTTCATGTGGAGCCAATGTATCGACTCTGCGATCTGTGTATGGAAGGTGCTCAATCGATTTCGCATCGATTCCGCTCATTCTCAGCACCGTTCCTATCTTCTTTCGCCGGTACTTGAAAAGAAGATCCACAAGTTCGAAAAATGACTTCTCGTCTTTTACTCTGAATGGGGGGTCACGGGGCACTAGTCGTATAATCATCGAATCGACTTCTGGCGCCGGCCAGAATCTCGATCTTGGAACGAATTCGAGCAGCTCGCAATCAGCGCGGTAATAGGTACCGATTGAAAGTCTTGAATACCTTTTATCCCCGGGTTTTGCGACCATTCGTTCCGCAAATTCCTTCTGTATCATGATAACTGCGAGCTTGAATCGATGTTCAAGTATTTTGAAAATCAAAGGCGATGAAATGTTGTAAGGAATATTCGATACGATTTTATCAAAAGCGGGAAAAGGGATCAAGAGGGCATCTCCTTCAATTAATTCGAGTTTGTTTCCGAAACGCTCTTGGTTGTATTTCGCGAGTCCGCGATCATACTCGATAGCGATAACTCGTCCCGCCCTTTCCACGAGTCTCGAGGTGAGAATTCCTAAGCCTGGTCCAATTTCAAGAACCGTATCTTCTTTGGAAATTTGAGCGTACTCGATCTCTCTGTTTGCAACTCTCTCGTCGACAAGAAAGTTTTGCCCCTTACGTTTCCGTGGGGTCACGTTGTATTTCCTGGTGATCTCAAGGATTTCCGAAATCCTCATATTAACATCATTTTGCCACAAAAAGATGATACTTCTGCGCTGGATCAGACAGCTCTATTTCGATTCTCTTTGCAATGAGCTTTTCGGGATGTTTGATCGAGGGTACCCTCTTTGCAATATCTTCGAAGCTTTGGAAGCGTCCTTTCTTACGCTCTTCTAGAACGGCCCACATTGTCTTCTTGCCGAGGCCCGGAAGTAATTCGAGCATGTGGAATCTAGTCGTGATCGCCTGTGCGTCATTGAAGAACTGAACAAATTTTTGCTCATTTGCTTTGACAATCTCCTCGATGACAAATGGCAGTTCCTTCTGGGCGGCAGTTGTAAGTTCACTGTAACTAACCCTCCTTTTAACATGAAGGATCTCAGTTCTCTTGCTGATATCTTTTCCTATATAGACTCTCTGGCCAATCATGATTTGTGCGTTTGGTTTTGGAACGAGCTCAAATAGTTTGAATTCAATTTCTCCAAGGGCGTAGGCAATCGGCTCTCTTTTGAATGATTTCTCTGATGGAAGTCCCTGGGGTAAATAATCGAGTATGCGAGCGTAGTCTTCCAAAAAGATCACCCCAGGTCTTTAGAGATATTTCTCCACGACTTTGAGTATTTGTTCGATGTGCTTCTTCTCGAGAATGAGTCTTTCCTTTGTGAAGAGAATACGAACGTCATCTGGGTGAGTCGGAAGGATATCTACAAGCTTGCATGCAATAGCTGGCGAGACAAAATCAATCTGTTCCAATTCCCTTTGTAGTGCTTTAGCTTTTTCAGCTGGCAATTTTTTCAATCTGGTCGCATGATCGAGTGCGAGCTTCTGCTCTGAGCTAAGCTCCCTCAGTTTACTTTCTTCCATGAGAAGCTCTTCTACTTCAGCAAGGGTGACGAAGCGTTCATCGGCCATGACAACACCGCCTATGCAGCCTTTCTTAGGTGTTCGGGTCTTGCGATGATCGTCTTATATTTATCTCCATCTTTAACCTGCAAAATATATGCACGACCCCTGCTTCCAACAACGGTGCCTGTCTTTCCATGGAATCTGATATCTGGGGCGCCTCTGTGAACACTGGAGTCGATCTGAATACTCACTTTGTCTCCTTCTTGAAACTTCTGAAACTCGCGTGTGATCGGTGACAGTCCCCTCTCTCTAGGGCTTTTCTTGAGTATATTCCTCGACTTACACCTCGATCCTTTTGACGCTTTGACCATATCATTCCTCTCCAGTGTTGTCAGCGACCTCTATCACATCCAGAGATTTCACCTCACAGGGTACCCCCAGAAGCTCCGAGAGGCTCGGTCTCGTTCGCCCACCATCACCGTGAACGAATTCTTTTATGTATGTCCCGGCCTCAGCCCTTATGACAAGAGTTATCGCCTCGTCACCAATATCTTCAGCAGTGATGTTGACGATCTCTTTTTCTCTTGTCTTGTCCGCCCTTCTGTGAGCAACCCTGGTTGGTGTTTGCTGAGTGATACGAGTGTTTTTGAATGATTGCAGTACCTCATTAATCTTTTCCTTATTAACTTTGCCATTAAGGAGGATCTCGACCCTATAAATCTTTTCGGGCGATGCGGACTTGATTTTTTTTACTTCGGCGCGCGAGGATAATCGTAGATTGGATACCTCGATAATTCCTTTGCCTTGTTCGTTGATCATTTTTTCGAGAGACTCTAGATCAAGCATCCTTTTTTTCGGCTCTCTAATTTCAATGATGAAGGGCCTGCCATTGCCGAGCATTCTAGCATCGATGTCTTCTCGCCCCATCCCATGGAAGAAATGATCAACCCCTTTCGCTGCCTTCAGGATTGGGTCCCCGATGATTTCTTGAACGCTCGTCTCGTACATTTTTCCTCTGAAATTGCAGCGCTCGCATCCTCTCCCTCTGCACTGCGTGCAGACCCAGCGGGTTTGCGGTATTTCCCTTGAATATTTTTTGTATCGGCCGTAAATGAATAGAGGCGCGATCTCGAGCTCGACGGAAGCAAACCTCGTATCGACAATTGCCACAACGTCAGGATGGCTGAAATCGACCTGCTTTTCAGTCTTTGCCTCGACGATCTTTCCTATCTCTCTATTCAATTCACTCTTAATCGATTCCGCGTATTCACCACCGATTTCTCCCCAAAGGCGTTCCTCTCGTTCTAAAATCTCAGGATCAACCTTGGATCCGATGAGAAATGTGTTATACTCGAGAGTAGAGAGTCTTGTTATAACTGCCTCAGCAAATCTTTCGACTGAATTGAATAACTCCTCACAGACCCAGCACTTCTCATGCGATGGAAGCGGTCCTCCTTCCAATATCCGTTTTAGCATAACACCCATTCGAAGGGATTCACCTCGTTGTTTATTGGTTAAGCCGGTGCCGATTTGAGCGAATATCCGCCCTAGACAATGATCGCAAAGATCTCTCTTCAAGGCAGTCTCAGCCTTCGAGATAAGAGTTTGCATGCGAGGGCTAAATCGCAAGGCTCTTTTAATATTATTTCAAAAGGCTTTTGTGGCTATTGATTGCCCTAATGGTTTTTCGTTCTTAGAGTTCTCCTCTCTCATTTTAAATTCTTGATAATTGCGTTTTATCACTTCAGTCAAATCGATCAATAGTCGAAGCCCATCTCAGCGATCCGCAAGTAAGGTCTCGATCTTTCCAGATATCTGTAAACAGTTGCGTGTTCGCTCCCTCTTAGAATCATCTCAATCGCGGTTTTCGCGATCGGCATTTGAACGGAATTTGCGATGATTGATACAGTATTCCCATAGATCGAAACGGAAGCGCCAGTGAGATTCTCGATGATCTTGCGCGTTTTTCCCTTTGTTCCGATGAGTCTTGCTCTCATCCTCGTAACGTGATTTGGTTTTTTTCCAACGAAATCTCTAATGTCGATTGTTTCCAGGTATTCATCCTCTTCTAACAAGCGGAAAGCTCTTTCTGGTGAAAAACCTCGACCGATCGCCCTGACAATATCGACGGCTACCAGTGACATGAGCGGATCTTCCACTCCACTATCGTCTAAGGTGATCTCGCCATCGGAACTGATATCCATCCGCAC
>JANHAK010000140.1 GCA_024464195.1 Methanomassiliicoccales archaeon
ATTAGGGCTCTCGGTCTTCTTGGCGTTGTTGCGTATTTTAAACCAATCAATGATGTCGTTGTCAACGGGAAGAAGATTTCGGGAAGTGCTCAAGCTAGAAAATGGAATATTGTCCTCCAGCATGGAACGCTGATTATCGATGCAGATTTCGACCTCATGTTCCGAATTCTGAAAACAACAAAGAAGAAAATTAGAACACCAGAAGAAATGACATCATTGACGATCGAACTCGGCAGAAAACCCTCTTTGGATGAGGTGAAGAAAGCTCTTATTCGCGCGTTTGCAGAAGAATTTCAGGTTGAAATCGTAAAAGGCGTCTTGACACATTTTGAAGAAAAGACGATTAAACAACTCATTGAAGAAAAATACGGAAGGGATGAATACGCGCTCCTCAGGTGATCACTCGAACCGGTCGAGGTCAAGCAACGCGATCTTTCTGCTGTCAACAAAGAATCCCACTTTTTTATGCAGCATGATTGACTTAATATTATCAGGCATGATCGTGCTGTGCACCGCCTTTGCGCCGCGTTTCTTGCCCTCGATCGCAACAGTCCTCAACAATCTGTAAGCAATGCCCTTTCTTCTGTATTCTGGATGTACACCAAGATTTTCAATCCATACGATTTTTGGCACGCTGAGGATGTGTGGCAATATCTGAGCGAAAATAAACCCGACGACGATCGAATTCTCTTTCGCGACATAACTGAGGCCAGCTCGAAGATAGTGTTCAAACGAAGATTTCGATGATGCACCCAGCTGGTCGATCAAATCCTGTGACAAGTCGCTCCACTTTTTTGTGAGCGAAGGTTCGAGTGTCTCCCTTATGCAAAAAAGTTCGAGTGCCCTGACAGGCCCGCGGTCTTCCTCTTTCAGCGGCTCGATTTCTATCATCACATCTCCTCCGGTGCTCCGAGTCCCATGACTTCGAGACAATTCCTTAAGGTCCACATCGAGGATTCAACAAGCGTCAGCCTCGCATTCGTTTTATCCCCTCCCTTGAGAACTGGAACATATGTATAGAATTGATTGAAGGCTGAAGCCAACTCATGAGCGTAAGCGGGGACGATATGAATCCTTCTTTTTTCTCCAGCTTCTTTAATAACACCCGGAAATCTTGCGAGGATTCGAATGAGCTTTTTTTCATAATCATCCTGGAGCAAATAAGGATCGACAATCTTTTCATATTCTCCTGCTTTTCTTAGAATACTACACGCCCTTGCATGTGCGTATTGAACAAAAGGAGCACTGTTGCCCTCGAAATTGAGTGCTTCCTTCCATTTGAAGACAATAGGCTTCTCCGCCTGTATCCGTATGATATTGTATCTGATTGCTCCTCTTCCAATTAATCGTGCGATCGCCTTCATTTTCTCCTCAGGCAGATCGATTCTTCTTTTTTTCACTTCTTCCAACGCTCTTTCTTCAGCCTCTTCGATCAAATCGTCGAGCGTGACAACTCTTCCCTTCCTCGTCGACATTCGTCCTTCCGGTAAAGAGACAAAAGAATAGAAAACGTTTTCAGGCGCTTGTTTAACACCTAGTATCTTGAGGGCGGCTTCGAGATGGGTCATTCCGAGCTTCTGATCTTCCCCAAGGACATTGATCACATGGTCCGCCCGCTTGAACTTATCGAGATGGTATGCGAGGTCTCTTGTTGTGTAAAGTGTTGTACCGTCGCTTCGGGTGAAGAAAAACTTAGTGTCGCGACCCTTGATTCCAAATTCTTCGAGATCAAGGTAATAAGCGCCCGCCTCTTCGTGACAATACTGAGTTTTTTTTAGACGCTCGACGACTTCCTTCGCACTTCCATCGAGGATGAATTGTGATTCCCAAACAAATCGATCAATTCTGACGTTGATATCGATCAGGCTTTGATTGATTCCATCAAGGATCGCCTGAGCTGTTCTACGGACTTTATTTATGATCGTCTCATCGCCGGATTCGAAGCGTCTGAGCATCTCTGCAATCTCGTCAGTGATTTTGGGATCATTCTCCATCATTTCATTTGCTTTTTGATAGAAGCCAACGAGTCTATGATCCGCCTTATTCCTTTCGCTCTTTGGTACACTCTCAGGAGGAATGTTTTCAACACCCCATGTAAGAAGGATGACCTGTTTCCCGACATCGTTCACATAATACTCCGTCACGACATCGTAGCCCGCCAATCTCATGCATCGCGCTAGCGTATCGCCTATAAGCGGATTTCTTGCCCTCCCAACGTGTATCGGTCCTGTCGGGTTCACCGATGTGTGTTCGAGGAGAACCTCAACCCCTTTTCGCTCTGCCCTTCCATAATTTTCCTTTTCTTTCAAGATCGTCTCGAGCGTAATATATGCGAGCTTTTCATTATCGATCTTAAAATTGATATATCCTCCATCTGTCCATGTCCTCGAGACAAGACTCATTGTAGGCAATTTCGAAAGCAATTCCGTGGCGATCACAGCTGGGGATTTTTTCATTTCTTTCGCAAATTGAAAACACGGCAGCGCGAAATCGGCAATTTCAGCTGGTGGAATTTCCAAATTCCAAGAGCTGACGAAATGAATCTCTTCGAGCGCTCTCGTAATTGAGGATTCTACCTCCTTTCTGAAGGGTTCGATTGGATCCAAAAATCTATCCCCCCGTTCTGAAGCGAAGTATTGCGGCGATTCCTCCAAAGGCCTTTAAAAGCATCTCGCCCTCTTCTGAGTCATTCGAAATGAGTTCGACTTTTGTTCCGACCTTTTCTGCAAGTTCATAGAATTCATCGATGAGATCGACATTAGTCGTAATCGATGTTTGCGATCCGCAAATAGGGCACTGGAGATTTTCTGGTGGTTTTTCCATCGTGCTCACTTGCTTATAACCGCAATTGGTGCATTCTAGGCCTATCCTTCGCTTTCTTAAACCTTCAGATATGAGCAACGTGTCAACGGCACCAATTAAGAGGTCTCTCCTCACCTCCTCCTCTCCGTAAGCTGCAAGTCCACCATCACTTTTTCTGATCTCCTCCAGCAATCGTTGCATAAGTCGCTTCTCTCTCATGAGATCGAGATCTTCAAGTCTTTCCTTTGCTTTCTCCATCAGCTCTCTTAATCCGTATTCGTCAGTGTAACCAGTATCAAATGTATCAATGACTTTCTTCTGGAGTTCGTGATGAAGGTAACCAGACTCATAAAAATAGTCCTTTGTCGGACCAGGTCCACCGATAAGAATACCTTGGAGGTCTTTCATGTTCAAGAACACCTCGTTGGCCGTCTCGGCAACCTTTGTAAAGAACTCATGGGCTGCAATCTCGATGAGCCGTTCAAATCTTAGTGCTGACTGCCCTCCCATTCTGTGCTTGCTAGGGACGAGTGACTGAATATTTTTAATCACCTGGACTCTCTTGCCTCTCAGAACTCCGATCGTTGCTTCACTGCGATCGATGACAATCATGCCATAAGCTTTCTTTTCCGTCAACATATCAAGAAGTGGGTCTAAATAGAACTCCGAGTCGCACCTGTAGAGGAATGTCGTGATCGGTTCGGGTGGTTCGAGAACGAACTGAGTCATTCGTGTTTGGTCTCCCCCTACCGCAACTTCCCCGACAAAAATCACCAGACCGTTCGGTGGTGGCTTTTTGTACGCTTTAAGTCGGGATAAGATTGATTGTATCGCACCCTGGACGTTCTTCCTCGTGCTCTGTGACTTAATGTTTGACGACTGAGAATATTCATTTCTCAAATACGCCGCGACGTCGTATATCTGTTTATCTGGGGGAATATATAGGGAGATGAGCTCAGTGCCGCGACCATGGAGTTGCCTAATTTCCTCTATTGCTCTCTTAAAATCATATTTTTGTTTGTCCGTGAGTTTCTCACCGGCAACAGCCGTCGATTCCATCGCACCTACAACCTACTCTTTTTTGTACGCCAAAAGAAATTACAGTATCTAAACCTGTTGGTGTCCATATGGAGCGTATAGTAATCTCCATGGGTGGTTCAGTCCTCGTTCCAGGGGACAACGACGCAGCGTTCATCGTAAAGTTCCTAGATCTGATCAAGGAATTGTCCAGGGATTATCGTTTATGCATCGTCTGCGGTGGAGGGAAGATCGCCCGTTATTATATCTCGATCGGTAAAGAAATGGGATTGAGCCGGGACGACCTCGATGAATTGGGTATTATGGTGACAAGACTTAACGCAAAACTCCTTCACCTCTCGCTGCGCGACATTGCAGCTCCTCAGATTCCTGAAACTGCAGAGGAAGCGGCAAGGTT
>JANHAK010000141.1 GCA_024464195.1 Methanomassiliicoccales archaeon
AGTATTCTCGGTTTGGCAACAAGTATTGAAGCTAAGGCTGCTCGTTCTCTTTCTCCGCAGCTTAGATCCCTCGGAAATGTTCTACGATACCTTGACAAATCGAGAATTGATAGTGTCCAAGAAATCCGTTCTTCCCATTCAGCTTTTGCAATATTAAGATTTGTAAGCGTAAATTCAAGTTCCTTCTGCAAGTTCTTCTCAAATAAATAGTCATTTGGATTTTGGCTCAGGTATCCAATTTCAGCAGCTAATTCCGCAGTCGAGCACCCTGAAATGTCTTTTCCGAAAATGGTAATAGTACCTTCTTCCGGTTTTAGAAGACCATTAAGATTTTTCAAAAGCGTTGATTTTCCACTTCCGTTCGCACCAGTGATCGCCAATATTTCGCCTTTTCTCACCGAAAGATTCAAACCTTTCAATATATGAGAATTTCCATAGGAAAACCAAATATTATTCGCTTCAAGGATTATTTCTTGATGAGGATTAACTTGATTTACCTTTCTTGAAAATGTCTGAACAAGATTCTCGCTTTTCAAGTATTGAATAGCTTCTTCCCTTCTACCATCGAATTCGACTTTACCATTTTTCATGAATATAAGCCGATCAGCGTATTGAAGGCAACGCTCCAATCTGTGCTCAACAAGGATAATTGTAATACCCACTGAAACGTTAAGATTTTTAATCGCCTCCAAGAAAGTTCGAGCATTTTCCTCATCGAGTTGGGATGTTGGCTCATCAAGAACGAGATACTTTGGTTGCATCGCGAGGATCGATGCTAACGCAACCTTTTGTTTCTCACCGCCGGACAACTCGGGGATAAAACGATGGATTAAATTATTTAGTCCAAAGCGGTAGCTATATCGCTCAATTCTTTCCCTTATTTTCTCAACTGGTAAGGCAATATTCTCCAGTCCAAAGGCAAGTTCATTTTCAACATTTGTCATGATGAGCTGATTTTCTGGATCCTGAAATATCATGCCAATTGTTCCAGCGAGTTTAGACGGAGTTGTCTTTCTCGTATCGATGCCATCAATTATAACCCTGCCAGAGAAAGTACCACCATAAAAATGCGGCACAAGGCCATTAAGTGTCCTGCAGAGTGTAGATTTTCCGCACCCTGATTTTCCTACGATGAGTATGAATTCGCCTTCGCGAATCTCAATAGAGATGTCTTTAAGTGCGGTTTCAGCAGAATCTGGATACGAAAAAGTGACGTTTTCAATTCGTATCATTGATGACCCCCAAGCATAATCGGTGAAAGAGTTCCGATCAGAAGGGCGAGAGCAATGATATCATAGAAAGAATAGCCAAATTTGGCGCCATTGAGATAATCTGCGTTTCCGTAGCCGAGAGCAAATAAAAAAATTCCCATAACCATTGAAACGCAAAACGAGGAGACCATTAGTAATTCAAATCTCGTCATTTTTCGCTCACCAAAATTTGTTCTCTTGGTTGATCCAAATCCTCTTGTTTCCATTGCCTCAGCTACCGAGATCGATCGTTCTAATGAATTTAGCAATAAAGGCATTACGACCGCAGCACGGGACTTGATTTTGTTAATGAATTTCCCCTTTTCAAACTCCATACCACGTGCTTTCATCGAATCAATTATATTATTCGCATCAGCCGCGATCGTCGGGTACATTCGCAGTGAGAGAGAAAGGCTGGATGTAGTCTTGTAACCGAATTTTGATATCGTTCGAAGGGCCTCGTCAGGGTGAATCGCATAAGTGAGAATTGAAAATGCAGAGACAGCGAGAAACAATCTTAAGCACATGCTGATCGCGAACAACATCGATTCAGTTGTTATAGTAATCGGCCCAACGATGAGGATCTCATTGGAACCGCTTGAGATCAATATGTTGAAAAGAAGAACAAAAAAAGCAACATAACCAGCGTACTTAAGAATGCTTAGCGTTGATTTTAGTATTCTTGCCGTATAGGCGACGATAAGGACAAAAGCAAGAAACAACACGAGATAAAGAATATCTGAGATAAGGATCGAAAAAATGAACATAACCACGACAAACAATAATTTCGGTCTTGCGTCAAGACGATGAATTCTCGAGTCAACGGATTTGTAAGGGAAAATCATGCTATCTACCACGAAGCTTCGGCAAATTTCCATTGCACAACGTCGCCATTTTCGAGGTACCACTGATCACAGGCTTTGCCAGCATATTCATCATTCACCCAATATTGCCAGCCTCGGCCTGGCCTTTCATTTTCGACGCCAGCAATCGCCTCAATGAAATAGCCCATGCCCAAATAATAATGGACATCGAGCGTGAAGTTACCTATTTGCGCAGCCCTCTGAATCAATTCGAATACGTTTGAAATATTGGAAACATTTCTAAAAATCCAAACCGTTCTTCCTCCATTTTCGTTTGATTCGATGATCCTCCATTGTTCATCAATTTCTTGCCATACCGTCTTATTCCCTGGTTTTATCGTCCCTTCAGATCCGTTGAAATCGATGATCAATGTTGCCGTAACCTTTTCTGCATTTCTTTCGCCTCCAAGACAACCGGAGAATAAAAGAATCGCCGCTATCGCGGCGATGATGATGGCTTTACAAATAAACCGGTTTTCCATGACGACTCCTAGCCTCATTTCCTCCTTATCACTGCCACAGTGATAGCGATTATTATTATCGCAATGAGTATAATCACAATTGGCAAAACGAGACTCTGATTGTGGCTTTTTTCTGCCGGAATTGAAAATGCATAGACATGACCATTGTCAGAAGCGACGAACACCATATTGTCCGTGACCGTGGGTGAACACATCGAATACTGAGGGGGTCGGAGAGGTTCATGCCACATAACACTTCCCTCTTCATTGAGTGCATAGACTTCACTGTTGTCATAAGATACCACATAAATTGTGTCACGGCCAATTGAAGGAGAACCTTTCAACAATACACCAAGATCTTTATTCCATAAGATCTCCCCATCTTTTGATATCATTGTAACACCGATGCTTGATGTGACTATAATTCCATTAGAACCCAGTGCCGGTGAACTTGATGTAGCATTGATATCTACACGCCACTTCACTGTACCATTATAGAAAATCGCGACAACTCCTCCATCTACTGGCACATAATTCTCATAGGTCGCATAGGTTACGATAATCATCTCATCAGTCAACAGTGGTGCGGATCTCACCTTTCCCCCAATCGTGACATTCCAAAATTCACCGGATCCGTCAGATGCAATTGCATGCAATTTGCCATCATCTGATCCAATATAAATTATACCATTGTGGGCGGACGGTGATGAAAAGTAAATCGAGGACGCGATCCTAACGTCCCACAGGAGGGAGCCGTTTTCGGCAAAGGCGTAGACCTTGCCATCACCACCGCCCACTATGATTTGATTGCGATAAAAGATCGGTGACGAAGTTATACCAGCAATAGGATTTTCGATTTCCGCGTTCCATTCGAGCGACCCGTTGAAACGGTTCAGAGCGTATATCTTGCCATCTGTTGAAGGAACAACAATCAAATCGTCCGCGATTACTGGTGTTGATATCTGATACCCCGCCGCATTGATCTCGCTTTCCCAGAGAATCTCACCAGAAAAATCAATACAAAAGACTTTTGGGGGAGATGTATACTCGAAATTTGTCCAATCAAAGATGCCTGCTGTCACAACGAAGATGCGATCCTCGCAAGCAATAATCGAACTCGAAATTCCACCATTGGACAAATTTAGATCCCATGCAATTTCACTCTTGTCAAGAGAGATTCCGTCTGAGTAACCTGTGTTTAGCAAATCATGTCTGAAACTCGTCCATGGATGACGATTGTCTGGCGTTGCAACCGGTGGCACGCAAGAATAGTCTGCTCGATCCATTACGTAGCTCCATGCAATAGCATCTACTTGTGATGCAAGCAAATCATCTGCTCCAAGCATCGACGCTTGCCAACTACTCGAAGTTGAATTCCAAATCCATAAATGCCACCATTCAAAAGGCCAATTCATAAGCACCCCATCAAAACCCGTTACAAAAACCCCATACGGGGATTCTATGTAATCCATTTCGATTTGCAATTTATTAGCGGCTTCCTTCGTCACATTAAAAACAGTCATCCCTTCAGATACAGGCACGTCAGCCCAAAGAATTCGCCCATTTCCAAAATCGATTAAGACAGGACATTCATCTATCCCGTTTGC
>JANHAK010000142.1 GCA_024464195.1 Methanomassiliicoccales archaeon
ATATTAATCTTTCGACAATGACGATTAACTTAATTGCCCTCGGAAAGATATAAATCACCATAACTCCGAGAATGAAGAGTGAGAAGCGAATGTAATACAGATTTCTTAATTATTCTAGCATTCAAGAGCGGTGGTCTTTCAACTATATTTATCATAATTGAATTCGATTAGTGAATTGATGAGAGATGCAATTGGTATTGGCGCGCTCAATGTTGATCTGATTTACAGCGTTCCAGATCTCACGATTGCTGGTAAGAAATATGCCCCAGGTGCCGAGGTTTTCGAGGATGAGAATCACTTCCATCAAATCAAGAGCGAACTCGACAAGAATGGAAAAATCATGAAGAAAAGTGCGGGCGGATCAGCAGCCAATACGATGTTTGCGATGGCCCGAATGGGATTCGAGGTAGGAATATTAGGTATCGTGGGCGACGACGATCATGGAAATTTTATTTTGGAATCGATGGGAAAAGTTGACAAGAAACATGTGAAGAGATTCAACATGACAGGTATTTGCATTTCTCTCATTTCTGGTGAAGAACGTTCGTTGATCATTTTTCCGAATGCAAACGACTTTTTTCGGGTCTCTGACGAGGACATCAATTATCTCAATGAAGCAAAAATTATTCACATGACCTCCTTTGTGCATGATAGCGCTCTTAAAGAACAGGAAAAAATCGTTAGGCAAATTGACACTGAGATTATGCTTTCGTTTGACCCCGGAGAAATATACGCAAGCAAAGGTCTCAAGGCGATAAGACCACTGCTGAAAAGGTGTGACATCTTGTTGCTTGGCGCGAGAGAAGTTGAGATGCTTACATCGCTTGATCTGATCGAGGGATCAAGATCGCTTCTCGAATTAGGACCAGAGATCGTCGTTTGTAAAATGGGGGAAAAGGGATCAATGATTTTCACCGACACGGACGAGATCAACATTAAATCAATTGAAACCAATGTCGTCGATAAGACTGGTGCAGGCGATGTTTACAATGCTGGGTTTCTTGCTGGTATTCTTAGGAATTGGCCATTGGAAAAATGCGGGAACTTTGCGTCCCTTGTTGCCGCAAGAAGTATCGCGGAATTCGGAAGAGATGGTTATCCGGACGAAAGATCTATTGCGATGTATGAGGGGGTACAACAATGACGCTGAGGCTCGGTTGGTTTTCAACGGGTAGAGATCAAGCCGCAAGGAACCTACTCAAAACAATTATGAAAAAAAAGGAGGAGGGGTTCTTCGACATTGAGATCGCATTTGTCTTTTCTAATTGGGAGGAAGGGGAGGGACCAGATCATCCCACATATGGGGATAGAAGAAAATTTTGCGATCTCGTTCATCAATACGAGATACCGCTTGTGTGTCTATCATGGAAGAAGTTTATGCCCGACCTTCGGATGAAAGATAAGGAGAGGTGGCGTAGCGCTTACGGCGCGAAAATGAGGGAAATGATTTCTCCATACCCGTTCGATGTTGGTGTCCTTGCAGGCTACATGCTCTGGATGGACAACGAGTCCTGCGACCTCTTCAATTTAATTAATCTGCATCCAGCGCTACCAGGGGGACCAAAAGGTACCTGGCAACAGGTGATCTGGGAATTGATTATTTCAAGGGCGGATAAGCAAGGGGCGATGATTCACCTATGCACGCGTGAGTGGGATGAAGGGCCGCCGTTAACCTTCTGTTCCTTTTCCCTTAAAACTCCCGAATATCGCCCACTGTGGGATCAAATAGAGAAAAAATTGGCCGAGATGAGTATTGAGGAGATTATCAAAAAAGAGGGGGAAAACGAGCCTCTTTTCAAAAAAATTAGAATAGATGGTGAAATTCGCGAAATTCCACTGCTCGCGTATACAATAAAATTCCTCGCAGATCGCAAATTAAGAATCGTCAATCGAATGCTTTATGAAAAGGAAAGACCTCTCACGGAACCGTACGATCTCACTGATTTAGTTAATGAAGCAGTTAGAAGAAAAGAATTTGAGGTGTGATGCTTGGAGTTCGATTTGCTTGACGATTACTTCCCGGGCGAAAGCCGCCAATTCATTACAGATGGAGAGGGGCCAATCACGAAGAATGACAATGCATTCGAATTATGTGCCGCTTTTATTGAAAACGGTGAAAAATTTTTCAGTGTTGTCAGCAAGTACGACGATGTTTTAAGCGATGTTCTGCACCGCGAAGGATATAAAGCAGGGGACACCCTCCGACTTGTCTTGCCATTCCTGAAAGCATTTGGCGCAACGAATCAAAAGATGATTGAGTTTTCAAGATCGAATATTCTCCTTGTCCCTGGCGCCAAGCGCACGATGCGCTTCGTGAGGGAACTCATGCAGTCTTTCATTGTGAGCACAAGTTACGAACATTATGTGAGCGCGGTATGCGATGCAATTGGTTTTCCCTTCGAGAACACCTACTGCACGAGGGTTAATCTTGAATGCTGTCGCATTGACTCATGGGAGGAAAAGACGCTAAAGAATTATGCCAGAGAAATTGCAGAAATGGATATAATCGAAATTCCCGTCAACGCAAAGAGAATCGAAGACTTCAGTCCGAAAGATCAAAGGATTATCAATCGACTTGATGAGATCTTTTGGGAGGAGATGACAGATCTCGCATCGTATCAACTTATTCTTGAAGTCAACCCTATTGGTGGAGATGAGAAGGCGGCGGCAATTCTTGACGTATGTAGAAGGACTGGTATTGGTATCGAGGAAACGATGTACATCGGGGATAGCATTACTGATGTCGAGGCATTAAGAATGGTCAAAGAGGGAGGCGGTCTCGCTATATCTTTCAACGGAAACTCATACGCGGTGAGGAACGCCGAAATTGCCATTCTTTCTCCAGATACCGTTGTGACTTCCGTTATTGCAGAGACTTTTCACAAAGGGGGAAGAGAGTCGGTTATCGACCTCGTGGAAAACTGGAGCGTCGATTACATTAAGAAAGTAGGGTATGTGCACGATTATTTAATCAAAGAATTGACAAGAATTTTTCCTGAAAGACTTCCAATTGTTACAAAGATAACTCCAAAAAACGTTGGAGAAATCGCTGACTTAAGCTCAAAATTCCGGAAGACTGTGAGAGGGGAAGCGATCGGCGCCTTGGGCTAATCGATTTTCTTGTGGATTCAAGTGCGTATGACAAGAATTTCACTTTAGAGGGCTTTCAAAAATTCCATTATCTTCTTCTAAAAAATTCACATTATGGAAACACTCGAAAAAATCAACCGGTCATTTTCTTGAAATTATCGAATATTCAGAAATTATATTATTGATCACCAGTTAGAAATTTATCCTCAACAAAGACTCATTTTGCAGTTCGTGCAAATCGTGAAGACCGTTTATCACCAACTGGCAAATGCTGAAATAAAAAAAGCGGCTCGCGATTCGGCTAACATTTTTTGATTGTATAATTCCACAATAGATTAATGACTTCGTGCTATGTGTTGACATTTGGTAAGCACTCATTCTTCAAATTCAGTCGTTTTTTGAGCAAACTAGAAATCACTGAAGAAATGCAATGGTCGTGCATATGTTTCTGCAGCGCAAAATCATTGAGACATTTGATTTCATGTGAAGGATGCGATGTATGCGCTATTGTTTGTCCACCCAATGCAATAACCTTAGCCGAACAAATATCTTAGCGTGCCTATATCTCAAAAAAAAGATCCTATGGCTCATGAGATGCTCAATCGTAACGATTCAAACTCAGAAAAACTCGTGTTCTTGGCCGGGCAAAACGCAAAAATATTGGGATAAAAAAACTTCAATCTGATAATAATAAATGGGGCGCTGAATCGGATACTGTTTTTAGCTTCAGTTACTAGCATGAATGCTGGTCTCATGGTAACCGAACCAACTACCTCGAGAATTCGTGAGTCAAAGAGATAACTGCAATTGTTTAAGCATTTCAATGTTCAGCCAATTGTATGCTGGAATACGTATGATATAAGCAAGGATAATACAAAAAAATGAGTTCTTGCAAAGAAAATGTGATAGATATTTTGGCAAGATTCCCTTTTACCTCATATTTACAGAAACCATGGTCAATTGAGAGATAATCATAGAATCCTTTCCAAGAAGTGCTATTGCCAAAGTAACAAAAAGGTACCTAGGAGAGATTTTTATGTATTAATATTGAAAAAATCTTTTCAATACGAGAGTTATTAACTGGGGAG
>JANHAK010000143.1 GCA_024464195.1 Methanomassiliicoccales archaeon
ATCATTGCTACACCAGACCCTTTCATGATTGTCTTGAGATCATTAAAATCGAGATTAACGAGACCGGGTTTTGTGATCAACTCGGTAATCCCTTTGATCGCCCGCATCAGCACTTCATCCGCAACCTTAAATGCCGCATTCAGTGACAAGCGGGGGACTAACTCGAGTAGTTTGTCATTCGGGATGACGATGACAGTGTCCGCTACATTCCTAAGGCGTTCGAGACCCCATTCTGCGTTTTCCATTCTTATTGTACCTTCTGCCTTGAAGGGAGAAGTACAGACTGCGATCGTCAGGGCACCCATTTCTTTTGCTAACTGAGCAATGAATGGCGCTGAACCAGTACCAGTCCCTCCTCCAAGACCCGCGGTGATGAAGACGATATCAGCTCCCATCAGCGCCTTTCTTAAGTCTTCCTCGGCCTCTCTCGCTGCCTCCTCTCCAACCTGAGGTAATGCACCGGCGCCAAGTCCTCTCGTGCTACGCCTTCCCAGTAAAATTTTATGTGGAGCTCTTACTGTCAAAAGATGCTGGGCATCTGTGTTCGCGGCATAGAGTTCGGCTCCAACAATTCCCGCCTCGACAAGTCTGTCGATTGTGTTCGAGCCCCCCCCGCCACAGCCTATGATTTTAATGTTTGTCTTCAGGCTTGCGAGAATTTTCTCGAGCTCTTCGTCTTCAGCCGAGTATCCCTTATATGGCGCTGTGGCATTCGCGGGAGCGATCTCCGCAGCATTTGTTCCGGCACGAGCCAGTGCATCAGCAATGAATGATTTCACGATGAGACCTCCATCGGGTGCTTTTATCGAGTTAACACTATATCGATTTATCTCGCTTTTAGCCTTACGTGCATTTGTATTTTAAAACATTTCGGTTTTATGGCTTGTCGATCACGTATCTGGAATGCCGTGAATTGATAGTGGTAAATAGAATGAAGGAATAAGAGCCTCTCCCTTTGATGAACATTTACCATTCTTGAATTGAGGATTCTTGCACAATGTTCTTTCAAATCTGATCGCCGAAATTCAATTACACACTGCACGACGGTGTTTTTGGCTCTGAAGTGTGGGTTTTCGATTATTTGGATTATTACGAAGATGGAAGGATATTGAAAGTTTCAAGTCTACTCTTATCTGATAAGATCGACTTCTGCTTCCTTGATACGCGATGCTTCTATCGTCCTTCCGAGGATCTGTTTCGACTGCACACCAGTCATGACGAGCAATACCCTGATCTTGTGTTCGAGCGCAGGATCGATCGTTGCTCCCCAAATAATTCTCGCATTGTTTGAAACCCTCTTTTGCACTTCCTCCGCGACCTTTTCCGCCTCACTAATCGTCATATCCGGTCCGCCAACAACGTTGATGAGCACGCCTGTCGCAGTGCTGATATCGACTTCGAGCAGTGGAGAATTTATTGCCTCATCTATCGCCTCCGTCGCTCTGTCCTCAAGATGTCCTGACGATTCGCCGAGCCCTATCATTGCGACACCAGCGCCTTTCATGATCGTCTTAACATCATTGAAGTCGAGGTTGACAAGACCAGGCTTCGTAATCAATTCGGTAATTCCTTTGATTGCCCTCATAAGCAGTTCATCAGCGACTTTGAATGCAGCCGTCAAAGACAATCGCGGCACGAGCTGCAAAAGTTTGTCATTCGGGATGACGATGACAGTGTCCGCGACACTCCTGAGGCGTTCGAGACCCCATTCTGCATTTTCCATTCTCAACCGTCCTTCACCTTTGAAGGGAAGCGTGACGACAGCTACAGTTAATGCTCCCATCTGTTTCGCGATATCCGCAACAACTGCGACACCACCGGTTCCTGTCCCTCCACCCATGCCAGCAGTGACAAAAACCATGTGTGCATCCGACAGAGCCTTTCTTAATTCATCCTCGGACTCTCTTGCAGCCTCCTCTCCAACCTGAGGCAATGCACCAGCGCCTAAACCACGCGTACTTCTGCGTCCGAGCAATATTTTTCTTGGTGCTCGTACCGTGAGTAGGTGTTGTGCATCTGTATTCGCAGCGTAAAGATTAACACCCGAAATGCCCTCTTCGTAAATCCTCGCAACGGTGTTGCAACCCGCACCACCAACACCAACAATCGTGATATTTGTTCTTAATTTCTGTAATACTTCGAGTAACTCAGCATCAGTGGATTCTTGACCGGGAAGAGTCGTAGTCTGCATATTAACGCTTGCTCCACCAGCCCCTCTACTCAGGGCTCCCTCAAGCATTGATTTCATTTCATTTCCTCCAATGCTACAATGCCCGCTCCCATCCCAGAAACGTGCATCCCTGCACGATATTATGCTCCATACGGGTTTATAAGGTTTACTACTTAATCGAGTGCTGGGATCGCTTTGAAAGGAGTAGAAGTGATCATGGGAGCAAGGAAGGAAATGGAGAGGAAATTCCTCAGGGCAAACTTTTGTCGTTGGCGATCAGTTAATCAATCATTCACTTATAATTCATGAGTTTGCTAAACCAGCATGGCTTACAATTTTTTAAGCGAAATGCTTCACGAATAAGACGATAATCCTTCATTGAGCATGACCCTCTACCTTTTCCGCAAGATTTGAAATCAACTCGATAGCACCGCGCAGATTTTTGCAGGCAGAGATGACTTTGGTCTTGCATATAAAGTATTCTCAATTGAGCCGAATGATATCGATATTCAAGTAGACAAGAAGAAAGCTTGCGAAATCGAATGTTTCTCTTATGATTCATTATCAAAATCCGTTTGGTTTTAATCTGATAAGAAAAATTCGATCACGCTCTAGAACACTGATAATTGATGGTGTTGAAATTGAGGTAAGTGGAAATATCAAGTAGCGGCTTACAGATAATGCTGGATAGGAAGCTGTTGATTTGAAGCAAAATAAGAGAATTGCAGAAATTAAGAAAGCAAGTACCTCATTTGATCGCACGGATTTATCTTTCGATATCATATTCGTAGGGCGATGAAGGCGCGTGCTGAGGTAAAATTCTCCGGAAAGGTACAAGGCGTCTATTTCAGGGCCTACACGAAGCGCTTTGCCGACGAACTAGGTGTCGTGGGGTTTGTAAAGAATATGCCAGATGGAAGTGTTTACGCAGTTTTTGAGGGTGAAAAGGAATTGATAGATGAAGTTGTACGTAAGCTAAGAGAAGAGCATCCATATGCTCGAGTAAACTCAATTGAAATTAAATGGTCGTCTTTCCGAGACGAGTTTGACGAATTCAAAATTCTCTATGATTGAGATTATTGTTCATTCGACAGTAATACCATAAATCCGCTCAGGGTTTTCCTTGTGAATTTGCCAAAGATCATCCTCTGTAAATACTCCCGATTGTAAAAATGAATGGCATCTTTTTGGAACAGTTGTAATTGCCATAACTGCTCCTGGTCTACTCGGATCATCCAAATAGTCTGTCTCCATGAAGAAACGCCTTCCCTTTCTGATCGCCTCTTTAATAGCCTCGCGACTGGCGAGAACTGATGGAAAGAGCCCGTGATTTTCTTCCGGAAGCACAAGCGGTGGACAATAATGTTTGACGACATTCTCTCTCTTCAAACCAGCTACGTCCGCCATAGAAGCGATCTCCTTCATCGTCTCAGGCGTGACGCTTTCCGTATGCAGAATGACTGGACAATCGATCTCGGCTGCGAGTTCCATACCATATAAAAGAATGTCATTTGACGCCCTGAGGATTTCCTCGTCGATAGTAAAATGAGGTCTCCCAATTTCACCGATTCCTATTGCTTTCTGCTCTCTCACGAACTTCTGGGCGATTTCCATTCCACCTTTCATGATCTCAACAGCGCGTTTGAGGCCATACCTTTCTGCGAGTGGAATAAGAAGCGCAGGATATGGACCGACGACCACATGGAGGTCGACATCAACCTCTTTTCTCGCCTTGTTTGCGATGTTGACCGTGATATCAAAAGACCGCTCAAAACTTAATTCATCGACGACCTCAACTTCATCGTATGGAAGATGCACGAGGATTGCGTGCGTCCCTCCCGCCTTCCGAAATTCTCTCAAAGCGTCGAGATTCCTGCCCGAAGGTTGTAAATGAATGTGGTTATCTAATATTGGGATTCTCATGACTCAATGAAGCAGACCCGCGGCTCTGAGTTCCTCCGT
>JANHAK010000144.1 GCA_024464195.1 Methanomassiliicoccales archaeon
CATCGCCTCCATCCGATACGTTCAAGGCGAAAGACACTTGGCTGAGTACTATTCGCTCATCTTGCTCGCGACCCTCGGTATGATGATCGTTGCTTCATCCCTCGATCTTATCACCTTGTTTGTCGGACTGGAGCTTGCAAGCCTGTCATCGTATGCACTTGTTGGATTTAGAAAAGCTGATAAGAGAGGAATTGAGGCGGCAACGAAATATTTCATCATTGGCGCGCTTTCTTCGGCGATCTCCCTCTACGGCATTTCTCTCATCTATGGAATCACTGGTAGCACGATGTTCGAAGACATAGGCGTAGCACTTACCACAGTCGGCGGTATGGATCCGGCGATTCTGTTGGCTATAGGTCTTCTCATCGCCGGGTTCGGATTCAAGGTTGCCATCGTTCCATTTCACATGTGGGCACCTGATGTTTACGAAGGCGCACCCACGACAATTACCTCGCTTCTTGCCTCAAGCTCAAAGAAAATGGGTTTCGTCGCACTCTTCAAAATTTTCCTTATAGGTCTCATCGCTGTCAAGGCTGATTGGGATGTCGTTGTCGCAGTCATCGCCGTCCTCACGATGACCGTCGGCAATCTCGTTGCTATCTCGCAGACAAGCATCAAGCGAATGCTCGCATACTCAAGTATTGCTCAAGCTGGCTACATCCTGATCGTTCTTCCGATCGACACTGAGTATGCACTCGCAGGCGGTATCTTCCATATCATCACGCACGCCTTCATGAAAGGAGGCGCCTTCATTATCGTGGCTGCCTTATCGACGGTCGCACTCGGAGAAAGTCTGGCGGACTATAAGGGGCTCGGCAAACGCTCGCCGTTCCTTGCCTTCTCGATGAGTGTTTTGCTTCTTTCTCTAGCTGGCATTCCACCACTTGCTGGCTTTGCGAGTAAATTTTGGCTGTTCTCGAGTGCAGTTGATGCGGCAATCGTTCCCGAGCAGAGCTGGGCTCTGTGGCTTGCAGTGTTTGGTGTGATCAACAGCGCGATCTCGCTTTATTATTATGTTCGAGTGATCAAGTACATGTACGTCGAATCGGGTCCAAAGGATCCAATCAGAGTTCCAAATTCGATGCTCCTCGCGATCGCCATCACGGTTGTCGCGACAATCGTGATTGGCATCTTCCCCTCGCCGATCCTTGATCTCTGTAGAGAAGCTGCACGGGCATTCTTTTTAGGGATGTGAAGCATCGCCCCTTATTTTCTTCTTTTTGACATTTCATCTTCGTATGCTTTGAGTGCGTCTAAAAATGAAATTGTGCCGACAAACTCACCGTTTGAATCGACTACGAGTACTCTGCTCACCCCGCCGATTAACATGAGTCGCAACGCGTCGATCACATATCCATCCTCATGAATCTGGATGCAAGGATTCTGTCCAACAAGCGTACAAGCGGTCATAAACTCCCTTACCTTGACAGTCGAAGGGTCACGACCTTGCACAATGACCCTCGTAACATCAGTCGATGTGATGACGCCGAGAACGATGTCTTCTTCTTTAACAACGACACCTGTTTGATGTCGCTCTACCATTAATTTTACAACATCTTCTAGCGTTGCGCCGTAGTCGACAACAGGGGGATTGCGGTCGACATAATCCTTGACTTTAGCCTTGACTTGCATGTAAAAGAAGTGATTGGAGCCCCTCTCACTTAAACCTTTTCTCTGCAGGTTTTCGTCTCGATTTAAAATTTGTTGTCAGGTCTTATTGCACTCATTTATCAATCATTGAGAAATGGTCTGGCATAGCGAGTTGAGCAAGTGCAAGGAATCGAGACAATTAATAAGTACATTATCATCATTAGGCATCTCGATATTGATGAGCTGGGATCTTCCAATTAGAAAAGAATTGAACATGGTGGAAGAGGAGATCAAAAGATGTGTGCAGTCCCAGCAGCAGCTATTGACGGAAATTTCAATGCATGTAATTGGCGCAGGCGGGAAAAGAATACGCCCAGGCGTTTCAATCCTCTGCTATAAGGCAGTGGGAGGCACAGAAGTCTCGAATGTGATTGGAATCGCCGCGGCGTTTGAACTCATTCACAGCGCGACGCTGATTCACGACGACATTAATGATGGAGGGACGATTAGACGGGGCAAAGTCTCAGCCTTTAGGAAATATGGCGTTCAGCTCGCATTGGTGGCCGGAGACTTCCTCTTTGTTAAAGGCTTTCGTGCGGGCGGCTCTTTCAGTAAGGAAGTAGTAGAGATTATCGCGGACTCATGTGCGTGCATGGCCGAGGGAGAGATCCTCCAAGTCGGTCATATCAATGACCCATCGACATCGATCGATACTTACTTTAAAATCATTGAGGGAAAAACGGCAAAGCCGATCGAGGCAAGCGCAAAGGTAAGTGCGTTCCTCGGAGGCGGATCGCCAAATGTGATCGAAGCTCTCGGATTTTATGGACTCAACCTTGGGATGGCTTTTCAAATTATGGATGACATTCTTGATATTGTTGGCAAAGAAGACATCTTGGGCAAACCGAAGGGAATGGATTTTTCGGACGGAACGCCGACATTGCCGATTATTTTAGCAATGGAAGATGGCTACAAGGGAAAGAGGTTATCAAAACTTTTTGAAAAGAAGAAGAAGCGACGCTGGGAAATCGAGGAAGCTTTGAAAATTCTGATGGAATCGGATGCTATTCAACTTTCGAAAGAAAAGGCGCTTGAGTTCTCAAACAAAGCGATTGAATCGCTGTCGATTCTCAAGCCATCGGTCTACGAAGAAGCATTAAAGACTCTCGCCAGAACGGTTGTTGAAAGGGAATCGTGAAAGAATTTGGGGAGAATAGGTAATGCCTTATGGGTAATGTCTTTGTTCAATATACTGGAGAACGACACAACCGATTCTACGATCGTATCAAAAATGGGGATTGCCGATGACGGAGAAGATATCAACTGATATTCTAGTTGTGGGGGCGGGACCGGCTGGATCAACAGCGGCTGAATACGCGGCTCTTCACGGTGCTGACGTCTTGCTCATTGAACGCAAGAAAGAAATCGGGATCCCTTTCGCATGTGGTGAGTTTCTCCCATCCATCGAAGAGGTGAAAAAGATATTTCCGGAGGCCCCGGACATCGGCACACTCTTCGATTTTCCGAAGGAGCTAGTTTCTTTGGAAACTCATAAATTGAGAATTTATTCGCCAAAATTGCGTGTCTACGAATTCGAGTTTGATGGTTTCACAACATATCGTGATCGATTTGATCGATATTTGGCCTCAAAGGCGGCTAAAGCTGGAGCGAAAGTCCTGACTGGATGTGCTTTTATTTCGATTGACAGGAACAAGGTGATGACGAATCAATGTGAGATAGAAGCGAAACTCGTGATCGGAGCTGACGGACCCCGATCTCGTGTTGCCGCAAGTCTTGGTCTTCCGAGGAACAAGGAATTGTATCCTGCGATGACAGCTCAAGCGATCGGTGACTTTGAGCCCGTGGTGGAAATGTATTTTGGCAATATCGCGCCAGGAGGGTATGCCTGGATTCTACCGAAGCGTGGTGGAGCCAATATCGGCGTCGGCATATCGCCTAAATTTGCGCGGAAAACTGTTGGAAAGTACTTCGAAGACTTTGTCAAATGGAAACAACTTAACGCTGGAAGACCGACTGGAAAATACGTGCCAATGGGAGGTCCACTGCATCCAAATTACAACGATAAAGGCTTTATCGTCGGTGATGCAGCTGGTCATGTAATGGCCGTTAACGGTGGTGGAATTCCAATTGCGTTGATTTGTGGGAGAATCGCTGGTAAAGTGGCAGCCTCCTGCGTTAGATCGGGAGAATCAATGGCTCGATATGGTGAAGCATGTCGTAAGCAGGTTGAAAAACCCCTAAGGACCGCGCTCCGGACAAAGACCCTTGCAGATTTCTGCTGGGGAAGTCAGAGAAGGCTTGAGCTTGCGATGAGGATACTCGGTAAAAGGCGAATGGCCAATATCATCAGATGTAAGCGCCTGTTCCCATAAATCCTGAATTGATGATACCAATCTCTTTTCACTCGTTATCT
>JANHAK010000145.1 GCA_024464195.1 Methanomassiliicoccales archaeon
GAAACCTCAATTTCTGTGCCGATTTCACTGAGTCTATGGAGAACAATGTTGCCCATCGCGCCCATCGATTTCTCCATCCAACAATGTTTCATTGGGCAGAGATTGCAATATGCTTTGAAGCGTTTGGCACCTTCTGGTGGAATAAATCCAGCGGCAATTTCAGCTTTTGTCGTGCTGTACGCAATGCAGCAACCAAGCACTCTATCAGCTAATAGACGGTTTCCCTCGTAAATGCTTGTTCTGACTGCGCCGCCCTTTGCCTCGTGTCGGTTTTCCACCTTCCGTTCGAATTTCAATCTTCCCGTATTTCTTGCTTTACTCAGCTTTTCTTTAATATGCGCGGAGATCGCATCACTTCTAGCCGCAGCCTTCGCGATTGCACATGTAGGACAATATGAAACGGATGAAGTCGCAATGAGCTGATCATTCTTGTCGAACATCCGTGCGACGACACCAAGCCCTTCCCTTCTGATGAGCGTACGCCCTCCTATGTCATTAATGTACTGAAGTGCGATAACCGAAGGCGTCAAAACGCGACCATAGCCGAAAAGATCCGCAACAGCATCTATTTCCGAGTCATCGGTGAGGGCGTCTATTTTCAAATTTTCTTTCAGATTCCTCGGGACAAGGTCGGCATCGATCTCAGCTGCCAGGACGGCAGGTGACCACACAATATCAAATCCTTTGCCTATCTCATTTCCCTTATCATCTCTGATGATCGCCAAGATTCCTCTTGGTTCTTCATATGAAGAAACTGAACCACCTTCGCCAGTAATAGCTTCGAGTGTACCATGACAGATCCCACACGCGCCTTCAATTTCTCTTAATTGCTCCGTCCGTTTCCTGACCCGCTCCGTGAAACCCATCGACATCATTCATTGTCTTTATTGAATGGCTCCATGATTAAGCTTTCGAGCGAAAATTCGGAGGGTTACACATAACTGGAAATAATCTCATCAGAAATGTCTCGAAGCAAATTTAACTGGTTTTCAAACTGAGTTTTCGGATCAATGCTAATCAGCATGCTATTGCCGTTCGCGCTGATCTTGTTCTGAACCTTTCTTAAGATTTTTAATACGGGGACGAATCCGTTCCAAATTTGAAGAACCTCGATACCGTTCAAAACAACAATACCAGATTTATTTTCCTTGATGAAATTGTCGACATAATGTTCAAATAATGCCAAATTCATAGGCGGGATGCAATCATCTCTAGGTCGTGGATTCAGCCATTTAATTTGTAATTTTTCGGGATCGAAGTTTAGCTGAGATCGCAATAATTCTGGGGCATTTTTCGATATGTAAAGAACCTTCTTACCTTTAGCGAGCTCCTTTCTCAGAATCTGATGGGTTCTCAGCGGGACTCTCTCGATAAAAAGGTATAATTTCCCTCTTGTAATCATTCTTTTACTCCTCCAATTAAGTATGAAGGATTTTTGTAGATACCCATTTCCCGATAAAACATCAATTTTGACCCCTCATTGATGATAGAAAAGCGGAAGTATTCGATTTCATGCCAATAAAGAAGAATAACCAGCATGTCTGTAAATCAAGTTAAATCAGTAGCGTCTCATCAGAAACTGAACCTTTTCAAATTTCAGATTCTGAAACTCGTTGGACATTCAACAGAAATTCAACGATCTTTATACTCATCCCGTGGTGGAGAAAAAACATCTACATTAATGCAGTCCTCGAGTGCCGTTGTTGAATGTTCAACATTCGGCGGGATATAATAGCCATCTCCTGCCCTAAGGATATACTCCTGACCGTCAATAGAGACACGGAGTACGCCTCGTTCCACGAAGCCTGTCTGCTCGTGAGGATGCGTGTGAAGCGGAAAGATTGTACCCTTAGGGAGGAAGTATTCAACGATTTGCGCCCTTTCACCACATGCAAGCATTCGTCTCTTCACGCCAGCAACTGGCTCGAATTCTGTTGCTTCCTGATATCTAAAGATCTTCATTTTAATCTCTCCATGAAATCGGTTTTTCGTGATTGATTTACATCTTGATTTTTCAGCCAGAGCGTCCTCAAATATAAATGCCAGGTGAGGGTAGTAGGCCCCCTTCTGTTTCAGGCAGCATTCAACTGAGCGCCCTACCCGCCAGTCCTGAGAGGTCATCCCGGCTGTTTGGGCTTGCTCCGGTGGGGAGTCGCCGTTTCACCAGATCTCTGACCAACGTCATCGCCAAGCGACTCATCCTCGGTCAGAGCTGTGTCGTTTCTGTGCCCTTGCCTAGGCTCTCGCCCAGCCACTTACGTGGCCCACCTTCTCATGGAGGGGGGACCTTCCTCAGCGAGGGTCAAGTCCTCACCGTCAGCTGCCCTCCCTCTCCTGACAAATTAACGAGAAGATTTCTAATATATATTCTTGTTCATCCAATTGCGATTGATGGATTGTCAAGAAATTCTTTGCAGTCAAGATTCCTATGATTGTTGATATTTGAATTAATCTTGTTTCTTTTTGAATCTTGAGATGAGCCTAAGAATTACCAGCTGCTCAACCGTCTTCGATTTGTCATACAATAATTGATAAGGCAACCAGTCTTGTATCATTTGATGTTGCGAAATGGGTTCTCATCACAATTCCTCGTCGTTGTTGTCAATTCCTTTCCCGCAAGTCTCGTTATTCTAGTCCGTGATAGTACTCTCGTACGACTCCAATAGTGTGATAAAAGAACTAATCATAGCTCAGCGATCTCTCAGATTGCTAATTCTGATGAATTAGACTGTTTGTTCGACGTAATAAACCAGCGCTGATCTCTTAGCGAGCCCTTCCGTTAAAAGTAAAAGGTTCCATACATTCAATGCGAGGCCATTGCACAAGAGAAAGGAGTTGTACTCTCTAATGGCCAAAGGTCTCGCAATTTTGGCAACTTTGTCCCAGTATCTATATTCGGCCTGCTTCGTGTAACAGGCAATATCACGCGCACACTGGAGAGCCTCTCTACCGTTCCTTTCAAGTATCGATTTTTTCGTCCTCAGGAGAAATGAATAACAACTCTTCATATCCGATGAAATATCGTCTTTGAGATGTTTCACGCCATCAGGTAAGGTGAAATTCTTAGAAACAATATGCTGCTGAAGATATTCGACTGGGTATCTCAATTCTTCCCGCTCAAGACCATAGAAATCACAGATGAGGCCAGTGATCGAATAGAGTGTGTCTCCGACCCTTTCAAGCGCATCGGCCAAAGTCCATATCAAATTAATTTCGGTGATTGAACGAGATGAAATGTCTAATTTTGATATATTACGCATAATCTGGAAAGCGATCCGGTCGATATCTTCTTCTTCTAACGTGTAAAGAAGTCTTAATAAATGAATGCCTTTTTCTGGATTTGAGTCAAAACTCTGGATCAGTTCCAAAACAAGGTTTTCGCCATCGCTTAGTTTGTCAAAAAGCAGAGCGATTAGCGCATGAGTTTCGTGAACAATCGATGATCTGTTAACATATGAAATCATGTTATTGCTCGATGTTGGTTCGAGGTTTTCGTCCAGCATTCTAATGATGCTTCTTGATTCGCCAATTAAAGCATCTGTGAGAAACGAAGCTTGCAGCTTGAATTCATCTGCCCCATTTATATACGATGACAGGATGTATTCTTTGAGGTCTTCGCGAGTGATATGGTCTACAGAGATCTCGATTTTTTTCCGTGAAAGCTTCGGGGCGAGGATGAGATGATTCTCAATGCTGAACATGTTGACCTCTCTATCCTTCACTTGCTCGCCACTCCAGCTCTTTATCCATTTTTTTGGTAAGTATATTGAGAAACCGCCTGAGCCTGCGCGTGTAACGCGTTTTCTCGTCTTGATCGTTTCATGGTTTGTCATCGGTCAACCTCTTCCTTCTCGCTCGCTTTTGGACAATAAAACGTAACTGATAACTTTGCCAATTCTTCCATTTTAGTGATAATATCTGCAATTCTGTAACCGATTCTGAGGATCTCAGCGATGTTAGATTCGATCTCTTTTCTTGATCTATTCGCAAGAAGATTATTAAGGGCATCACTC
>JANHAK010000147.1 GCA_024464195.1 Methanomassiliicoccales archaeon
TACGATATACGAATAGGAGGTGAAAAAGATGCCACGAGGATTTGGAAGAGGGTATAGATGGATGTACTGGCTCACTGGGTTACCTGGTTGGGCAAGGGGTGCTTATGGCCTTCCCTATGCAGCCGACGTGCTCTATCCGTACGCGCCACCGATGTGGGCTCCAAGGCCATACAGTGCGCCCTATGGACTCACGCCAGAAGAAGAGCTCAGAATGCTGGAGGAGGAACTCAGTTATCTCGAATCACAAAGAGACGATCTCGAACAGGAGATTGAAGAATTGAAAAAAGAAATTGAAAAAAGAAAAAAGGGGGGTGATTGAAAATGCCTGGCGGTGATGGAACAGGTCCCCTTGGACTCGGCCCAATGACCGGCCGAAGGGCGGGGTATTGCGCCGGATTCCCCGTACCCGGGTATGCCAACCCCTATGTGCCTCCTGCCTGGTTCTACCGTGGGGCAGCGCCGCTAGGGTACTGGCGATTCGGTCGCATGTTCCGCGGTGGATTCGCTCGGCGTTGGGGTTGTCGATGGATGCGATATTACCCACCGTTTTGGTAAACGAAACCGATGAGGCGCCGTTTCCTGGCGCTTCATTTATCTTTTATTATTTCAATCATTGATTATCTCTTAGGAAATAGTCGAGGAGAATGATCCTTTTTGTTTGAGGGGGCGTCCATACTGACCTCTTCTGATCATCAAAATAATCTAGTTTTTCGTGATTTGAGTTTCTAAAGTTTTTGCAGGAAATTGCGATCCCGTGGAAAAAATTTGAACTCATGGCTCTTTCACGCGCGTTTCCTGCAAGCGATTAGATTTGATTGACGTAACTATGACATCAGCATGTCCGATGATTTTCAATATAAGTAAGGAATCATACAGAGGAATTCGAGAGTAGTCTGACCAGCATTCCTGAATTGGTGGAGCGCATTCGGCGGGATAAATATGACTCCACCTTCTTCAACTACCTCCGTTTTTCCGTCGCAGAAAACCGCACACTTTCCTTTGAGCACAAAAACTTCGTGTTCATATGGATGTTGGTGTAATGGCGAATTTCCGGAAACTGCAACTTCGAAATGTCTCATCGCAAATCTATTGGCACCGTCATCTCTTGTGATGAGCCATCGAATCTTCGCACCTTTCGCGCCTTCTTCCGTTACCTCTTCTTGTTTCACACGTCTGTGATCGACGCACTTGAATGCCATGAAAACCGGATATGTAGTATGATATTTCATCTTTATTTTTTATAATTCGTTTAAGTGATTTTATCGCTCTATTTGCGCTGTTGACTTCGACTTGAATCATATGTTGAAAGGATAAGAAATGATAAAAAACGCCACTTAGCTCTTCGAGGCCTTCACAAAAAAGAATTTTGTCAATATAATTAAAATCGGATTGTCGAGTGATTGAGGAAGAAGAATTTTACGCAACCTCTTATTCGTTTGAATCTTAAACTTCGTAAAGGAAGTTTTTCAATGTGGATCTAATAGAAACAAAATTCTATACTCAGTTTTCAATTTCGATTCTGTTTTGAATCCTTGACCACATATTCTTAACATCTTTTGCAATAGAGCAGTCGGTGAATTCGATCAACGTCATTCCTGCAACCATCGATTTCGTTACGCAATTATCGTAGGGTATTTCTCCGACGACTTCGAGGCCCCTGCTCTCACAGAATTCTCTAATTTTATTTGTATTATCAGGGTTGATTGATGACTTATTTATGCAAACGACCGTCTCGATTCCGAAATGATTTGTCAGACTTAGGACGCGCTCGAGATCATGAGCACCAGAGACTGTAGGCTCTGTAACGGCGAGCACAAGATTCGATCCGGAAATTGCAGCGATTGCAGGACAGCCAATACCAGGTGGACCATCGATGATGATCAAATCTCTTCCTTTCTCCATCGCCACTTCTTTAGCTTTTTTTCTAACGAGCGTAACAAGTTTGCCAGAAGCTTCCTCTGCGATTCTGAGTTCGCCATGAACGAACGGTCCGAACCTCGTTTCTGAGACGATGATCGAGCCTGATATTCTGTCGATTAATCTAATTGCTTTTTCGCGGCAAACAAGTTGGCAGACACCGCAACCTTCGCACACATCGTCGATGATGTTGAAGCGCTCATCAATCGCATCGAATTTGCAGCGTTTTCGACACTCACCACATTGCGTGCATTTTGCTTCATCTCTTATCGCAACCTTCATACCGTAAAATGGGAAGCGTTGTTTGACCATTGGGTCGAGTATAATGTGGAGATCTGGAGCATCGACGTCGCAATCAGCCATAACTGTATTTTTCGCGAGCGATGCGAAGGCTGCAGTAATCGTCGTCTTACCGGTTCCCCCTTTTCCGCTAATGATCGTAATCTCCTTCATAGTGCATCCTTTTCCATATTCTACGATTTGTCAACCCTTTTTGAGTCTGAAATCATTTTATCGATTGATTTGTATAGGTTGAGAAACATTCGCCTATATTCTAAAAGCTTACTTGTGAAGGGGATGCCCTTTGAATACAATTCCGCGATCTCCCGATTCTCTTTGATTTTCATGAGAATTGGTATTTTTTCAATCGCACAATACCTATCGATTCGATCATCGCCAATTCCTTCCCTATTCACAATAACGCCGCATGGAATCCCCAACTTTTTTGTAACACCAACCGCGAGCTTGAGGTCGTGTAGGCCGAAGGGCGTTGGCTCGGTTACAAGAATACAAAAATCTGCGCCTCTCATTGCCTCTATTGCTGGACAGGCAACACCTGGCGGAGAATCAAAAATTATCGGTTTGTTTGATTCTTTTAGAGCGAATGATTTGACTTTCTTAATCACAGGAGTTGCCATCGGCTCTCCAACATCAAGCTTCCCGACGAATAAATCGATATCATCCATTGTACCATGATGGATCTCACCAATCTTTCTGACACCCTCAGAAATTGCGCCATTCGGACAAATGAGTTCACACCCTCCACAACCGTGGCAAAGGTTCTCATAAAAGAGAAGATTTTTTGATTTAATTACTGCAATTGCATGAAACTCGCAGAAGTCGGCGCACTGGCCGCAGTAAGTGCACTTTGAAAGATTGAACTTTGGGGTTCTTGTGACAACATCCTCGATCTTTTTCAAATTTATTGGGAGAAACAACGAGCAATTCGGCTCTTCTACATCGCAGTCAACGAGGGTACATTCCGAAAGACTCAAAGCGAGGTTAACAGCGACCGTGGTTTTGCCAGTTCCGCCTTTTCCACTTGCGACAACGATTTTCATTTTTCAAAAATTCCCTCTTGCCAGATCATTTATTATGAATGGGCGATCACGTCTCATTTCCAACCACAGGCTTTTTGAAATTAGTTACCGTATTATAAGGTGAATAAACCTTTACATCCATCATAGGTTCAGATCCTGTTGCTCATCGTTGCTCTCTCTACACCAATCATCTTAAATTGATCTCAGCGCGAATGATGTTTGGAATGCGCATCATGGTGCTGATGCTCCCTACATATGTCGTCTTCACCTGCGATCCTCAGTTTTCCTTGTCTAAACATTGCTAGAGTTTCTTCAACCGTTCCGTGAGCACCGGTATAGACCTTGATTCCAAGTTTCTTGAACATCTCGAGCGCTCTCATACCAAGACCTGACACAAGGATTGCATCTGCACCTGCTTTCTTGATCAGCTCTGGCGGCAAACCAATACCGCCTCTGTGTTCGCTTGTGTTTTCGATGACGTTGATTTCATTGGTTTCTGTATCAATAATCGTGTAAGTCGGTACTTTACCAAAGTGCTCCCCGACCATTTCATGGATCCCTTTATACCCCATTGTGGGAATACATATTCTCATGATTACATCTCCCTCCCAGATCTTTCTAAAGATTCTCAGTGAATTCTGCACTATCTTTTCCCAGCACGCATGCCAGCGTGTGCTGTCGATGTCGGTCCTGAGGTTGTTTGGAGCTTATTTTCTATGAATTTTTTTATGGCATCCTTGACATTGCCGCTTGCGCCTGTATAGAC
>JANHAK010000146.1 GCA_024464195.1 Methanomassiliicoccales archaeon
TTTCGTATTCGACCGCTCGGAACATCGTTTCAGGTTTTACAATAATGGAGATGAGTCCTTTTGATGTTGGAGATTACATAAAAATTGGAGAGAATCTTGAATGTGAAGTATTAGAGAAGGGAATTGTATATACGAAAGTAAGAACCCCGGTGGGAGAAATCATCGATATACCAAACCAAGAAATCCTCGGAAATAAAATATATAATTATTCGCGATCCGGAACCTACGGCATCTCTGTTGCTGTTGAGATTTCCTATGATATCTCTTATGAAATGGTTGAGAGTTGCGTTAGATCCGCAGCAGCTTGTGTGGAAGGGATTCTTGAGAAGCGTGCACCCGAAGTGATTGCGCTTGGAATCAGCGATAACAAAATACGGTACGAGGTTGTCGTGTTTACAAATAATCCCGCGGAAAGCAGAAAAATCCGTTCGGAGTTTATATCTGCGCTGCAAAGAATATTTAAACAAAATGGGTTAAAAATCACATGAATTAAATCGAAACTTAACGAATAGATCTTTGCCCATCTCAGTTTTTTCAGTGCATTCGGCATCTTTTTTATTGAATATTTGAGACTAAAATAAAATCTCAAAATATCTAGATCATTACAATTTCTATTTTTTTTAAGGAATCTAATTTAATGGTTGAGGTTTGACATATGATAATTTATACTGAAAATCTCACTACCCTCTTTATTACCGATTTTCAAAACCAAATTCTGATTCTGTTACCTCCTAAATCGATGGCGCAGTTTCTTGAGTTAACGAGAACTCTTCCAGCACTGTTTATACAAATTCGTTGCAGCATCAATAGCGTATACTTGAGAAAGTATTTTTCCACAGAATTGTTATACCTGTTGGGATGCACTCGTGGAAATTAATGCGGTATTGGCTCTACTAATTTTCGGCACAGTTTATCTCTTAATGGTTCTTGATCTTGCTGATAGAGCTGTACTCGTGATAGCCGGATCTCTTCTAATGGTTGGTCTCGGCATCATTTCAGAAGAAGAAGCGATTAGATCGATTGAATGGAATGCTATTGGACTGATATTTGGCATGTTTATTCTTGTGGGTGCTCTCGCCGAAAGTGGATTTTTCAGGTGGGTCGGCCTCCATTTTCTGCAATTGACAAAATTTGACTCGCTAAAAATTTTTGTTGTATTTTGTGCTCTCTCAGCCTTCCTGGCTGCATTCATGGACTCGATTACTGTCATGGTTTTTATGACTTCACTGACAATTGAGGTCGCCTCGATCCTCAAGATTCCGCCGTTGCCGATGATCATTGCTCAAATATGTTCGGCCAATATCGGCGGGAGCGCTACAATCATGGGCGATCCGCCAAATGTCATCCTTGGAACGGCCCTAAACTTTGGGTTTATGGATTTTGTGGAGCATACTGGCGTTATCGCCGTTATCGTTTTCTTTTTCAACCTCTTTCTATTTATGATCCTTTATAGGCATAATTTCAGGAAAGGCCATATCAACATAAAGGAAATCATAGAACAACATAAAGATCTCGATCCGTTCTCGGCGGTGAAGGATCTTAGACAGATGCGAATTGCTTTAGTCATTTTCGCATTTACAGTTACGTTGCTAGTCCTCCACAATCTTTTGGATCTACTAGTTGCATTTGTCGCCGTTCTTGGTGGCGCACTTGTTCTATTATTGGGTAGACGAAGATATGATGACCTCATACAGAAGATCGACTGGCACACGATCGTTTTCCTCGCCGGTCTCTTTGTTATGGTAGGAGGTTTGGAATCAGCTGGTGTGTTGACTGGATTTGCTCATGTGATCGCAGCTGTTTCTGGTTCAGATCCGATTATCCTTCCAACGCTCCTTTTCTGGTTTATCGCTCTCATCTCATCGGTCTTTGACAATATTCCAGTCGCAGCTGCGATGGTTCCAGTGTTGAAGACACTTTCAGTTGATACTGGCGCGAGTTTGGGCTCATTGACTTTTACAACCGCACTAGCGTGTGATATTGCTGGGAATGCGACACCGATCGGCGCTTCTGCCAACGTCGTCGCGCTGGCAGTTGCAGAAAAAAACGGCATACATTGGTCATGGAAAGCTTATTGCAAAATCGCGATCCCTATCTTAATCGCTGTGCTCGCCTTGACTAATATACTGATTCTCGTCTTGCTCTGGTGAATTCGATGGCATATTATCAATTAATTTCGAATCATTCATTTCTTGTCTCCATCTCTTAATGTCAGAATGAGATTATTCAATAAGTTCTTGGCCTTGCATGTATGGCCTCAAGACTTTTGGAATGGTCACTGTACCGTCGCGATTCTGGTAATTTTCAAGAAGAGAAGCCACAGTCCTGGGCAGTGCGATCCCAGATCCGTTCAAAGTGTGGACAAATTCGCTCTTGAGATGAGGTTCAGGTCTGTATTTAATTCTCGCTCTTCTTGCCTGAAAATCCGTAAAACAACTGCAGGACGAGACCTCGAGCCAAAGGTTTATTCCTGGTGCATGAGCTTCGATGTCGTAAGTCTTTGCCGATGCGAAGCCAAGATCGCCTGTACAGAGTAATTTCACACGATAAGGAAGTTCCAATCCCTGTAGAATTGCCTCTGCATCAAGAAGAAGACTTTCGAGCTCATCGAACGATTTTTCTGGCAGAACAAATTTGACGAGTTCGACCTTATTGAATTGGTGCACCCTCACAATCCCTCTTGTGTCAGCGTGACGGCCAGCCTCCCTTCTAAAGGAAGGCAAATACGCGGTATAGTAGATCGGCAGATCCTTTTTGTCGAAAATCTCATCCATGTGGAGATTCGTAACCGGCACCTCGGCAGTTGGGTTCAGCCAGAGATCATCTCTTTCAATCCAGTACATGTCGTCTTTAAGCTTTGGATATTGCCCAGTGCCTATCACCGCCTGTCTGTTAACAACCGCTGGTGGAAACACTTCGAGATAACCCTGCTCCCGGTGAACATCAAGCATATAATTGATGAGCGCTCTTTCCAATCTCGCGCCGTCTCCTTTCATTACATAAAAGCCAGATCCTGCTATCTTCGCACCTCTAGTGAAATCAATGATGTCAAGATCTTCACCAATCTCAAAATGTGTTTTCGGCGGAAAGTCGAATACCCTCGGTTTTCCGAATTCCTTGACGGTGATGTTATCTTCGCTACTCCGACCTACAGGAACAGAATCATGAGGGATATTCGGCATGTTGAGCACGATCTCGTTTCTCACATTCTCCAATTCCGAAATTCTGGTATCAAGTTCTTTGATTCTTTCAACGATCCTCTTCATTTCATCAATCTTGTTCTTTTTTTCATCGTCTCTTAATTTCGGTATCTCGTCCGCGACCGAATTCCTCACCTTTTTGAGTCGATTGCTCTCGTCAACCATTTTCCGCCATTCGGCATCGACTCTCAGAAATTCATCAAGAAGATCTTCTGGATAACCTCTGTTCTTAAGAGATGTTCTTACCAAGCCAGGATTATTTCTGATTAAAGCGATATCCAGCATCGGCTCACCTATATGGCTTTATCATTCTGTTTGCTCAAAAAGACTTGCCTCGCAGAGCAGAATGGTGTTGCCTCTTACCTCGACTAGTTTGGTTTGTGTTCGATCAGCAAGCTCCTTTGCAGCAGTCATCCTTTCTAGACCTGCTGATTCAAGGATCCTTATCTTCACAATTTTATGTTTTTTCAATTGGTTTCTAATTTCTTCGATTAGATTCTCTGAGATACCACCTTTGCCGATATGGATACTTGATTTGATCTCTGTGCCCATTCGCCTTAATTCGGTTTTTGAAATTTTTGACATATTTTTGCCTTCTTTTTCTCTCTTAAATAAGGTATTCTCTTGATATTTCCACAGTTGTGACAATGGATAACCACTCGATTTGATCTTAATCTCACGTGACAATTCTTACCTGGAATCAGTGGGTTAAGACATTTTCGGCAATACATATAGCCTTTTGGCATGGGGGTATTTGTTCTTAATGCGATTCGCCTTGCCAATTCTACATATCTTTTTCCGC
>JANHAK010000148.1 GCA_024464195.1 Methanomassiliicoccales archaeon
GTCAGAGAAGGCTTGAGCTTGCGATGAGGATACTCGGTAAAAGGCGAATGGCCAATATCATCAGATGTAAGCGCCTGTTCCCATAAATCCTGAATTGATGATACCAATCTCTTTTCACTCGTTATCTTGCGTGAAATTCTTATGTCGCCGACTAATGGGAATGTCTTATTTTGAGGAATTTACAGTCTGTTCAATAACCGCGGTAAGAGACGTCCTCTTGATTGCTCCAGTAGAGCGAAGACATTCTAAATGGTCGAAAGAAAATCATTGTTCGATCTCAGTTGCATAGACGCCGAAAGCGCCAAAATGCCAAGAGAACAGTGAAGATTACTTCTTCTTTCTAGAACGTCTGCATTTGAGAGGGCTTCCACATATCGGACATTCCTTAATCTTCTCATCAAAGACCCTTCCGCAACCGATGCATTTCATCTCCCATGAAAAAATTTCTTTGATCCCTCTCGTAACGATGTTGAGGTAATCAATGCCCATCGACCTCGCCACATTTTGAATCGAATAATCCTCTGTCAAGATTGTCGCATTGAGATCGTGTGCGAGCGCTAGAACTTCAATGTCAGTTTCGGATAGGCGGTGCGTATCCCCAGTTTTTTGAGCGGCAATCTTGATTGCCTCCAGAGATTCGGCAGATGGATGGGTTAACTTGATTTTGAATTCCCAATAGTCTGTGCGCTTGTCCTGATACTTTTTTAGCTCGGATAACACTCCCGGGGGAACAAGGATTTCGGCATCTTGCGGAAGATCCTGCATCGCGAAGAACGCAGAGGTATCGACGACGTATTTCACAAGGAATCAATTGGCACTTTCCTAATATTTTCTTTTCTTAAATTATGTTTTCGCCCTTTGAAAATCATCCATATCCTTCTTATTGTGAAGGAGCAAGGCACTGTTAAATAGGATTAATGCAATTCCAGCGCAGGAATGAATGAAATCGAAGTTGAACAGGAAGTCATCGACTTTATTAAGAAGCATAAAAGGGATTACAGAGTTTCAACAACATGCTATGGGCCAGTGATCTTGCCAATCGATGTAAAACCTCCGAAAGACACTGACCTCAGAATCAAAATCGGAGACAACACGCTTTTCATCTCGATCGTTCAGACAAAATATATTACGAAGGTGACCAAGTCGATGCTCTGCGGTGTCGATGAGGTAACGCGCAAGAAATGTTCGGTCCTCTAGCCTCTTTTTCTTATTTCAGGAAATTTCATTAAATAGCCATTGTGTTCTAAAAATCATCAAGTTCCCTGATTTCACAGATCGCTTGCTGTACAATTCCCTCAAGATCAGCTTTCTGTGCTTCCTGCAGTGCCTTTTTGAGGCTTGCTCGTGTAACTGGTCTTTTTGGCACAAAAGAGCATGATGGGGCTCGCCTTATTGAAATTTCGTAGGTCCCAATACTTTTCGCGAGATTTTCAATTTCGAGCTTATCGAGTCCGATGAGAGGTCTGAGAACAGGTAGAGAAACGCCATGCTGCTCCACCCTGATATTGTACAAAGTCTGGGATGCGACCTGCCCAAGGGATTCTCCGGTCACAATTGCATCAGCGTTCAATTGTTGCCCTAAGGCATCAGCAACTCGCAGCATGAGCATCTTGCACAATACGCATCGATACCCAGCGTCGCAACGATCCGCAATAATTGCCTGATTCTTTCCGTGTGGCGCAATGAAAACTTTCACGCGCTTTTCTAACAAATGTGTTAACGTGCGTGCGATGTCGCGGATTTTTTCAATCTCCCTTTGGTCACTGAATGGCTGATGATTCATGTGCAAAAGGATGATGTCAAATCCCTTCTTTCCGATGAGAAACGATGCAACAGGCGAATCGATTCCCCCCGAGATCAAGCAAATCGCTTTCATAAAACCTTTCCTCATTATCCTCTCTTTTGATTAGTCTGATTAAATTGAATTCGTCAAACAGTTTAAACTGGCGAACCTTGGTTAGACTAAACGAAATGCCTTATTCGATCAAAAAAGATTTTCAAAAGAATTTAGTTATTCAATCTATTCTGGTCAATCCCCCCGAACATGGGGTAATCTAAATACTCCTCAACATCGTCGTCTTCCGATTCAACGACTATGCTAAAGAGCATGTTAACGATCTCTCTCATTTGCCTCAGTTCATTTCTGAGCTCGTTTATTTCACGGACCAGGTCTTCTGTGGTCTTCGTCATTCGTTCTCCCTGCTTTTGTTTAACATCGATGAGGGATATATCCTTTTGCCTATCCCTTCAAATTCTTTTCGCTGATCGAATTTTTCAAGTCAATGTTTCCGGTGATACAAAGAAAAAAATCAGAATTTGACTTCCCCGTAATCATCGGCAAGCTTTCTTACGTCGGTTCTCTCGCACCGTTCACAGTATAATGTTCTATTTCTTTTCTTGAGAGGAGCACGGCACTTCTTGCAGAGTGCAAGAATAACGCCGAAATGATGACCAACCGTTGAAAGTTGAAGGGACGGTTTCACTTGAATGACCTTTGCCCTAATTATATCGCTTGGTCTCAATTCCTTTCCGACATCCTGCGTGTACCCTGACGAAACCTTCGAGATATGAATTGTCGCGCTCGTGTCACCGCTGATGTCGCGCTCTTTTCCCTCAACGGCAATCACTTCACAGATTGCCATACTATTCCTCACATCCGTCACTTCTGCGTAAACAACATCGCCAACTTTGAGTGTGACTGGCGGATTCCTCGCCGAGACCTTCGCGATTTTTTCTTCATAATCAAGCTCAAGATCACCGCAGTATGCGGAAAAGATCTTACCATCTATCTCATAAGTCCCCTCACCAGGGATAAATTCCTCAACGACTGCCACTTCATCTCCTGGCAGAACACATTTTCGTCTCTTCATTTCTCTTCACCCGATCTTCGAATACGAAGGAGCAAAACATCGAAGTCCTTTTTCATCTTTTTGTGAAATTCAAACATATGCGGAATCACAAATTTATATCTTTTTTGGAGGGTAATCTCCCATCCACTGCTCTTTACAAGGTTTGTCACAAAATCAAGGGTTTCGGCATGATGCATTGTGTAAACAACACTGGCAATTGACATCGCTGTTTCGAGAAACGGTCGATCCGCCCCGCGTTTCTGAGAACCAAATGGCGGATTCTGAATAACAACATCTGCCCTTGCGGAGAATTGAGGTATTTTCGCGAGGACAAATTCTACATTTGCCCCATGGGAAGCAGCATTTACTCTGGCCTCTTTTATCGCGAGAGGATCCGCATCAACGCCGATAGACATTGCAGAGCCGAGAAGCGACGCGCCAATGGCAAAAATCCCATTTCCACATCCCAAATCAACTATGATTTTATCCCTGATGTCGTTATTTGCATAGGCCGTGAATAAAACATCAGCAGCTATCGTGGCCGGCGTCGAATACTGCTCTAGAAAAGGCTTAGGTTGAGTGAGGGGAGGTATCTGCTGTAACACCATTTCCAGCGTTCTTTTTTTCATTTTGAATTCAAACAATGAAGTCAACAATATCAAAGTTTGCCATCAATCGTCATTGAATATTTCGAAAAATCATCTCTTAAATCCAATATTGAGAAAGTCCGCGCTTGTCAAGATTCCAATGACGACACCTTTCCTCGAGACGAGGACCGCCTCCTGCCTTTGTAGGTGAAGCGATGCCAGCTCTATTGGCGTATCCTCGCTAAGGATGGGAAAAGGTGCTTCCATGATCTCAGAAACAGGTGTCTTCATTACCTCTTCGTAATTCTTTTCCTTATTTCTCGTTTGTTCAATCGTGTAATTTCTGATGATGTCGTCTGTAATGCTTCCAACGATGCGATCGCCAACAACAACTGGAAGTTGAGTGAATCTGCCTTTCACCATTCTCTCGATGGCTTCGGCAATCGTGTCATTGGGCGATATTGAAACGACACCACGTGTCGCGAGATCTCCCACGGTGAGGTGAATTCCTGTCTTTTCTGCATCGACGATCCCTTTTTTTAATA
>JANHAK010000149.1 GCA_024464195.1 Methanomassiliicoccales archaeon
CCTTGTACCTATGCCAATCGTTCTGCAGAGCGGATCTTTAAGCAATGGAGAGAGCTGTCCAGCGCTGCTAAATGTTGCATTGCCATAGTTCGGTAGGAGTTTCCCCATGTAAGTGAAAAGAGTAGTATCCGATGAATTCGTCGCGACTGCATAGTTCTGATACGCATTCCTCGGGTTATAGAGATACGCCTGGTTAATCGTTTTTAGGGAGATGTATGTCTCAATGCTACGCCTAGGATAGCAATCTGTTCCGTAAGCTGTTGCCCTAAGATGAATGGGTTTTCCCGCAATTAAATCCTCGATGACATGCGCACCGCCGTATTCTAAATCTCCGTTTTCTTTGAGTTCAGTTGCCCCAATATAAGCATCGACGGCGGCGAGTCCTGTGTAAGCGGGAACGCCGTTGAGCCACACTCTCTGCATTTTTATCGGAGGTTCCGCGTGACCGAAATTGAGAAATGCCCCTGATGAACACATGGCGCCGAAAGTGCCTGTTGTAACTACATCAATTTCCTTCGTCGCACTTTCTAGCCCCTGGCTTTCGACGACCTTAATGACCTCTTCTGCGGTCATTACCACGACGTCACCTTTCTTAATTTTTTCATTAATTTCCTCGTAAGTTCTTTTCATCAAATCACCGTCGCGTCGATGGAAATAAAATGATGATAACAATAGTTAAGATTTATACCTTTGGATTTGTTAGCAGAAAAGCATTTTCTTTGCGTACGCGAGCTCAGCATTTGAGACTGATCCGCCTGCACCACCCCTAATCGTATTATGTGAAAGGACGAACATCTTGTAATAATTATTCTTTTTTCGGATTCTTCCAACCGTTACAGCCATTCCTCTTGCTCTTTGAGGCTCTCCTGCATAAACGTCCATCAATGGCTGAGGTCTGTCCATTTCTGCTCTTACAATAATGGGAACTCTCGGAACCGTCGGAAGGTTAAGTCGTTGTGCTTCACTTGTAAACTTTTCGAGGGCATTCTTGAATTCTTCTAGTGTTGGATCAGTTTTCAATTTAAGCGTTACTGATTCAAGGTGACCATCGATAACCGGCACCCTCGCGCAATTCGCGAGAACCTCAAAATCAGCGAATTTTACGCCTCTGTCTGTCAGTTTACCGAGGAGTTTGAGGGTTTCGCTCTCCATTTTTTCTTCCTCATTCTTGATGAAGGGGATAATGTTCCCAAGAATGTCAAGAGAAGGAACTCCAGGATATCCAGCGCCGGAAACAGCCTGGTAGGTGGAGACTATAACAAGATCTATGCCAAATGCATCATCGATCGCTTTGAGCGGAAGGGCAAGGCCAGTCGTCGAACAATTCGGATTTGTTACGATGAAACCGCCATTCCTGTAAGTTTGCTGCTTTTCAATCAACGCAAGATGATCCGGGTTGACTTCTGGGATTAGAAGAGGTACATCATCCCTCATTCGATGAGAAGCGGCATTGGAGAAGACGGCGACGCCTCTCGAAGCGAGGGAAGCCTCGTACTCTTTTGCAATATCGCTCGGAAGCCCGCTGAATGCTAATCGTACGTCCTTTGCGATTTTGTCAACGTCGATCTGCTCGACAACCATCTCGAGGGTTTCTTTCTTGAAAGTAAAGTCTTTTAGTTTCAACATCTCAGCAAGTCTTTTACCCTCAGAGCGTTCCGATGCGTAGAGCCCTTTGATTTTGAAATATGGGTGGTCTTCCAAAAGCTGAACAAATCGCTGACCTATCATACCAGTCGCACCAAGCACGGCAACCTCAATTTTGTCCATTTACGCCCCTCCTAAATACTTGCGTCCTTTTTCCATAATGTTAAGGAATTCGCGTCGATCATCGTTCAATCCTGCTTTTTTAATTTCGTCGAGCGATTGGACGAGTTGATCAAGTGCCATAACATTATATGGGTTAAAGTGTTGAATTTCGAAATAGAGATGAGCATTCTCATTCGCGACGTCTCTACTCGTTGCCAATTGTTTGCTGAAAGTCGTTGATGCAACACTATTCAACGTTTCCATACTATATCCACTTCTTGTAAGCGTGTTGATGAATGCGATGTTAAGTGCATGACTCATGCCGAGCACATAGGCCATTAACCGATCATGCTCCTCGATCGGTATTTTGATAATTTTTGTAATTGACCTTCCAATTAGATCAATAGCCGCTTCAACCGCCTTTTGTGAACCACAATCGCAGACGATGATATTCTTATCCCAGATTGAATTCGTGTTCGGTCCAAACATCGGATGCACGCTGCAAATGGCGTATCCCCTCATGGCCGCGTCTTTGAGTGAATTGATGATCGGAGCTTTGATCGAGGAGATGTCAAAAATGACGCCCTTTGGTTTCATCGCGATAATTTCTCTCAAGCAATTCTTAATCGTTGAGATCGGCGTTGCGATGATAACGAAATCCATATCGTATATGACATCATCGATTCTCTCAACAGAGGGGAACAACTCACTCCTAATCCTATCGTGAATGATGACACGATGTCCCCTTGCAGCCAGATATCTGCAAAGCCAATTTCCCATTTTTCCCGCGCCACCAATTACGAGGACGTTCGAGGATTTCTCACTCTTGATCATTCTGTATTGTGCATCGATTGTTTCGTTGATGAGAATCGACGATAGATTTCGTGCTGAATTTTCGCTGATGCCAATCTTCGAAGCCCAGTTAATATATCGCGAAATGACCTTTTCTTCAATTTCTTTATTTCGTAAAGGCATCGCATTTTCGAGCTTAATGCGCCCAATTTCCCTCCCTATTTCGATTCTCTCGGCGATGAGTCTCATGATACCATTATCAATTTCCTCAATCCGCTGTCGAAGCTGTTCAAGTCGGTCAGTCAATGAAACCACCACGCATGCATAGATCCGCGAGGACAATTGCTGTCGCCGCTTCGACGACGACAACCGCTCTCGGCACAATGCAGGGGTCATGTCTCCCCTCGATCTTCAGAGTTGTTGCTTCAAGTGTTTCAATGTTGATGCTCCGTTGTTCTTTCTTAATCGAAGCGGTTGGCTTGAATGCCACTCTGAACACGAGCGGTGTTCCTATCGATAATCCTCCAAGAACACCACCGGCATTGTTCGATAGAGTCGAGATCCTGCCCTTTTCGATGACGTATGGGTCGTTATGTTCCGAACCTCTCATCGTTGCTGCTCTGAAGCCTGCTCCGAACTCGATGCCTTTGACGGCTGGGATTGCGAATATCATTTTCGCTAGTTCTCCTTCTAGAGTATCAAAGAACGGCTCGCCAACCCCGACCGGAAGACCAACGACAACGCACTTCACGATACCGCCTACGCTATCTCCATCCTTCTTTGCATTCAGAATTTCCTTTATCATCGAGTTGGCAAGGTCAGCATCAGCAGCTCTGACAGAATTTCTCAGCCGTTCGTTGAGTATATCGTCAAAAGAATGTTCTTCGTTATCAGTAACCTTTCCAATCGACTGCGTGTATGCCGCGATTCTCACATCGATCTGCCTGAGCAGTTCTTTTGCGACGGCGCCAGCGGCAACAATCGAAGCCGTCATCCGACCAGAGAACTGACCCCCTCCTCGAAGGTCATGAAATGTTCCATACTTCATCAAGGCGGGGTAATCAGCATGCCCTGGTCTTGGTACTTTCCTGAAAATTTCGTATTTCGAGCTGTCGACATCCTTATTGATTAGCGTCAGAGTGATGGGGGCTCCTGTTGTGATACCGTTGAAAACACCAGAAAGGATTTGGACACGATCCTCTTCCATCCTTGCAGTTCCCACCTCTACGTCAGGTTTTCGCAGATCAACCTCCTTCTGGATCATCTCTTCATCGATTTTCAAGCCTGGTGGACAACCATCGACCACGCATCCGATGCAAGATCCGTGACTTGTCCCAAAAAGGGTGAGTCTGAAGGCGGTGCCGATTGTGTTCATTCGATCAACTCCATTGAGGCGCCGAGGGCACGCATGTCGTTCAGAAACGATGGGTA
>JANHAK010000150.1 GCA_024464195.1 Methanomassiliicoccales archaeon
ATCGCGGACAGGTCCTGCGCGAGAAGGCTTACGGATCTGTTAAGGTAACCCCCGAAAATGAAATCGTTGAAATGGAGGTTCATGTTGATAAGGTCGCCTTTCATGTTGTCCAGTTTCTTCATCGTCAATACGTTGTGCTCGTACAGTTGCTGCGATTGCGCATTGAGAGTGCTCAGGTTATATATTGATACGTATGAAAAAATAAGAATCAGCAGAATAAAAATCGTAGACAAATAAATAACGCCGCTCTTTAGGGCGGCGATGGGTAATCTACTATTCGGTAATCCCAAGAATGGGCTATTTGTTTCAAAGGAATAACAACTTCGTGGTACACGGTTTCCGCATTTTAAGCAAAACTCAGCATCGGCCGGAAGATCGGCCCCGCAGAAATTACAACGCATATCAATTTATAAAATTATGTGAGAAGCTTATATGTTTTTTTAAAGGCAAAATATCCATATTTAACAATAATAGCCTCAAATTTGCAGGAGCATCGTAAATTTCCCCCTTCTTAGGTTCTGTTAAATACGAATTGGACATAGCTAAACTCTGATAATTTCAGAGAGGTGACTTTTGAGGTAATCGTCGAATTCATCCGGATTCGACTTAGTAATGAACTTTAGCCTTATATCCTTCAAGGTTTCATCTTTGATGATTGCAGGGATTCTTTTTAGCTCAGGAATTTTTTTTTTTTCACCTTGCTTTTCTCTCTTCTTATGACTTCACGAATGAAATGAGCACAGTTCAGTTTGTAATCTTTCTTTTCAATTTTATTCTGGCTTTGAGAAATTCATTGAAATAATTGCCGATAACCTTCTTCCAGTCGCGCTCTCTCCTCTCAGGCTTAGCATAGCACAAATGCAGAGCCAGTGTTATGTTTACAACGTCTTCCAGCGCTGAGGATCAGACCGGATTTAAAATAGTCTGGGGATTTTTCATACAGTATGACATAACATTTATCAATAAATTCACGGATAAATAAAAATGATAACCAAAGGGTGGTTCAGATATCAAATCTCGTAAATCTGGATTCATTGTATGCAGAAGTATTTCCGATTAGAATCGAATCGCTCCCAAAGCTTTATGCATATTCTATTGAGACCAAAGGCGATAAGTCGGCAATAGGCGGAAAGCTGGCTTATCGCCTGCGGCGAGAACAGTCTGGTCATTATGCATGGACTAGGAATCAAATTGTCACTGATAGGATTCTTGAGCCAGAAAGAATTGATGAATTATTAGAGAAATTATGGAAAGAACAACCCGAAAACTTCGGAGATCTTGTAGCTCTGCACGAAACCGCGGGATGGCATCCATCTCCGCAATCCCAAGCGGATTTCGTTGCGCAGGGACTATTTCTGGACATTGAGCCAAATATTCAACAATTCTTGAAAACTAAAAATGTGGATCTCGGAAATGCAACGATCGAACGTTACCTTGAAAAGCGCGGATGGGAAGTGCAAAATTCCCCGGCAATTTCCATCTCTATTTCATCGCATTTACTGTATAAAAAGCCACTCAATGAGTATGTTCAGGCCATAGATGATCTTAACCGTCTCGAAGGCATATTTGTTGCAGATAGGACCTCTACATTGAAAGGAGAGATTGTAGAAATTGTTGGGAAAGTAGCTGACCATAGGAAGCGTTTATTGGCGAACACTGCGAGAGAGGAAATGCAAGAAATCATTCAGAATGCAGACGAAAATGAGATAGTGGTACGCATTGCATCCGGACGCAAGGAGTACGATTATCCAATTAGCGCCCTTAAGATTGTCCTAAGGGGTGGGGACTATTCGCGATTCAATATAGATTCGCGACGGGCTCTTAATGCCCTTCGAATAGAACCCAGGCACCGGTCTGAACTCGTAATGGCCATCGCGGATATTGTCAAATCAAAAGGCATCATCAGCAATGCATACAATTCGAAGGATTCCAAGGAACTCTTCTCTTACAAGATATACTCAGAACGAAGAATACGTTATGGGAATAATAGCATAGTAGCATATAACGAAAGACCGGTATTGGAACATCTTCAAAAGTTTGGCTTGTATAGGATTGCTGATCGATTCAAGAATAATCAAGAAATCAAAGTCCAAATTATAGATGCCGTACCATCGGTGTATAAATCAAGATTCTATGATTCGCTCAAAAAGGAGCTCAGATCAGTTGGCTTTTCACTTGAGATACAAGGAATCGAAAATCTTAGTGATATAGCACGATTTGAGCTTGAAAACACTATCGATAAGATTGATACTCCTGATCTTGATTTGATTCTGGCTTTCCTTCCAGACGATATCAATTACGACGAAGATGAATTGGAGCCCTATTATGACTTTAAATCAATTACAGTTAGACGAGGCATCCCGAGCCAGGCAATTTTTGCATCGACTATCGATAATAAATATGCGTTAGGAAATATTGTACTAGGCATTCTTGGTAAGACCGGAAACATACCATTTGTCTTTGCTGAGCCACTGAGCTATTCAGATATGGTTGTCGGTATTGATATTGCTCGCCAGAAGAAGACAAGACTGCCTGGGAGCATGAGCGCAACTGCCATTGCCCGAATTTACTTCGGGAACGGAGAGTTGTTGCGCTATGCCATTTACGATACCCCCCTTGAGGGCGAGACCATCCCAGAGAGCGTTCTGCGAAGTCTATTCCCTATTAAGGATTTCAAGGAGAAGAATGTCGTAATTCATCGAGATGGCCACTTCAGAGGAAAAGAGAAACAGGCTCTATTGGAGTGGGCAAAGAAAATTGGCGCCACATTCTATCTTGTTGAGATACTTAAATCCGGCACTCCTCGACTCTACGGCATTTCTCAGAACAGAGCTACTTCTGCTCCTAAAGGTAGTGCATTCATTCTCAACCCATATGAAGCACTCGTTGTTTCCTCATCTCCTCAAACGCCCAATGCTACTGCCCAACCACTCAGAATAAGATCAGAACCGCCATTCTCTATCGAGCAAGCTATCGATTCTGTGCTATCTCTGACGCTTCTTCATTATGGCTCGTTGCTACCCCCTCGGCTGCCCGTGACCATACATTATAGCGATAAGATTGCCTATTTTGCTCTAAGGGGGATAAAGCCCAGGGATTTAGAAGGACAAGTGCCGTTCTGGCTTTAAAATGCTACAGATCTCAAGTCATCAACTCATAGCAGATTCATCTAAATGGTGGCAATCATGGCATCTTTCTTTTTCCCCTAATAACAATTTCTCGAGGAGTTGTTAAAAAGAGAGAAAATGATGCGCTCAAAAGAATGTTACCCGCAATAGACCTCACAACGATCAACTCTCACGGAAGAGAATCTCTAATCAAAGTTGTCAAATCATAAGGATTGTGATATTCTGGCTATCCTGACAATATTCCAAGAGCTGCGTTCAAATGGGTTCATCAGGAAATCGAAGAGATGCCGATGGAGCCCGTTCGTCGCGAACTTCAAGGCCGGGATGCTGTTCCGAAGAACGATCTTCTACAACAGGAAGTACGATAATCTCGACGATGATTCTCTGCGGTTCGCCTTACTGCATGAAGAAGGTCATCACCGTGGTAGGCAGTACATAACCCTCATCCTCATCATAGACATTGCCGTGATAGTATCGAGCATTCTGTTGGTGATCTGGAAAGCCAATTCGGCGCGCGATATGATCGAGCCGATCGTCTGGGGGCTATTGCCGATCTACATATGGCTCCTACTCGCGTCGCTCAAGGTGTTTAATAAGTACATTCACGAAGACGAGTTCGAGGCCGATGCATTCGCCGCGAGGATACTGAGGGATTCCTACGGCATCGGCAAGCCCTCGGAGATCGTCGACCGGACGTTGAAAGCGCTCGCGCCGAAAGAGAAACATGATTCATCATTCTGGTACATTTTTTGGATGTTTTCTGCGCATTCTATTCTTTCATCTCCTGCGGCATACAAAATTCCATACAATCTATTATTTCGCCGAGGCAAA
>JANHAK010000151.1 GCA_024464195.1 Methanomassiliicoccales archaeon
GCCATACGCAATTCTGGTCATATTTGCAGGATCTTTCAAATGAGGGCATCATCGAAACGAAAGTCTCCACAGATGCGTCCAGTGGAAGAACGACCTTTATTTCCTTACCAGACATTCCGGCGAAGGTGTTGAGGCAGAAGCTTGAAGAAATTCTTCGATCATAGAATTCCACAGTAGACGGTTGGCTGTTTTTTTCATCGTCGTGTTCTCGATTCCCTCTTATCGCATTCTTATGAAAGAATGAGAATTAATCAATGAGAATTGCATTTACTCCTGATTGATTAAGGAGTGTCACTAACATGTTAGAGGAGCTCACGGAGCTGCTGAAAACACCTGGAGTATCTGGTTTTGAATCCCCAATAAGAGAGATTATAAGAAAAAAAGTGGATTCACTCGCTAAGACACGAGTCGATCAAATTGGTAATCTGTATGCAACGATCGGGGACGGCGATCGTCATCTGCTCCTCGTTGCTCACATGGATGAACTTGGGATGGTTGTATCAAAGATCGAGGAAAACGGTTTCCTTCGTTTCAGGAAGATTGGGGGGATCGATGATCGATCGCTACTGGGAAGAACGGTCACGATATACACAGCGAAGGGAGAAATGAAAGGTATCATCGGAATGCTTCCTCCCCATCTCATGAAAGACCCGACTACCGAGATGAAAGAAATCCCGAGCGTTGAAGAAATGATTATCGATATCGGTTGCACGTCAAGAAGGGAAGCGGAGGAAATCGGTATATCGATTATGGACCCAATCGTTTTCGAAAAGAATATCACAAGATTAGGTGCACGGATCGTCAGCGCACGCGGTCTCGACAATCGGTCAGGATGTCTTGCGCTCATCGATTTGCTACGCCGTGTACACAAAAAAAGGATTAATTTGCGCGTGACGTTCGTCTGGAGTGTCCAGGAGGAGATCGGATTGAGAGGCGTTCGAGTCGCAGCGCTCAAAGAGATGCCAGATTACGTGATTGCCGTTGACACCTGCTCTGCGACAGATTTTCCTGGCACCCCCGAATACCTTGACAAGATTTCATTAGGCAGAGGTCCTGTCGTTAGATACATCGACAACAAGTCCATTGCCTCTCCTGCCTTCGTCAACCTCATTAAGAGCATTGCTGCATCTAATGGATTGCTACTCCAGCTAGGAATAAGTGGAGGAAGTACTGATGGTGCCGCCGCCCAAGAATTTGGCTCGATGATGGTTCCTCTTTGCATACCTGTGAGATATACGCATTCTACTGTCGAATGCATACATCTCGATGATTTGGAAAATCTTGTTCTCCTCCTCGAAAAAACGATCGATGATCTCGGAAAGAAGAAAAAAGGTGTTATTTCATGAAAAGTGAAATATTATCCATGCTTCTGGATCTCCTAGAAATCAGAAGCGATATGCATGCTGACAAGAGCATCATTGTAAATTATGTTAAGAAAACACTAGAAGAAATTGGGTTTACAGTTACAATTGTGGGAGATCAATCGTACCCAGCCCTCATTGCATCAAGAGGCAGAGGAGGCATCGCCTTCTCTGGGCATCTAGATACAGTTCCTATCGGAGACGGATGGACAAGAAAACAAGGGGAAATCGACGGTGACAGGGTTTATGGAAGAGGTACTACGGACATGAAAGGCGCGATCGCTTCGATGCTTTTCGCCGCACGTGATCTAGTTGATAAGGACATCCCCTGCACTCTTCTCCTCACTACGGATGAGGAGGAGAGGATGCTTGGAGCTTTAAAGCTCAGTCAGTTTGAAGCAGTGAGAACAGCACATGCGATCATCATCTGCGAGCCTACGAACCTTAACGTCGCATGCAGAGAAAAGGGTGTCTTTAGGTTCAGATTAATTACGCGAGGGAAGGCAGCACACTCGAGCCAATGTTGGTTAGGAGAGAACGCGATTCTCAAAATGCACAATTTACTGATGAAGCTCTCCGATCTCGCGCAGGTTCCAGCCGGGCCTACAGACAAAATGACGATGTGTTTTACAACAATTCATGGCGGTACGAAAGATAATGTTGTGCCAGACAGGTGTCAAACGGAAATTGATGTACGCTTTCCCGCGCCCCTAACTCTAAAAGATATTGAAACACTGATAAGAAGTCGTTTAGAAGGTGAAGATTACGAGATTGAAACGATTTATGGTCTTGAACCGTTCGAGTCCGACAGAGATTCGAAAATTGTAAAAATGCTCATAACACATCTCAATTCGACGATCGTCGACGTTCCTTACGCAACCGAAGCACCAAGATACCAGCCGTCCAACCGTTCCATTTACATTTGCGGACCGGGGGCGCCTTCGCTCGCCCATGTGCCGGACGAATATGTTGAGCTATCAGCACTCGTAAGAATGCATAGCGCGTTGGTCAAACTCGGGCAAGAATTGTCTGGAAATACCGTTCAAGGATAAATGCGTGCAACTGTCCTGGGGAATGGGGTCACTTCCCTGATATGCTCAACTCCACAAATCCACCTGACAACCCTCTCGACCCCCAATCCAAACCCAGAATGCGGAACACTTCCAAATCGCCGGAGATCAAGATACCATTCATAATTTTCTCTTGGTATTGAAAGCGCGTCTAACCTTTCGATTAACTTGTTGATATCAGTCTCTCTTTCGCTACCGCCGATGATCTCACCGTATCCTTCTGGTGCGAGAAGATCCGCACATTTGTATGTTTTTGGGTCTTCTGGGTCTTCTTTCATATAGAATGCCTTACATTCTTTGGGATAATTGGTGATAAAAATCGGCACATACTCATTTGCTGTGACTGCCCTTTCCTCTGGTGCGCCAAGATCACAGCCGTAGGCGATATCAAATCCTTTTGAACGTAAAAGGCTGATCACTTCCGAGTACTTCATTCTCTTGAACGGTGGTGACACAGCCTTCAATGGTTCGATATCCCTCTTGAGCAATTCCAATTCGGCTCGTCTTTTACGCAAGACTTTTTCGACCATCGCGGTCACAAGATCTTCCTGAATTCTCATATTCTCATCGTTCTCGACCCAAGCTTCCTCGAGCTCAAGATGCCAATATTCAGTTAGGTGCCTCGGCGTCCTCGATTTCTCAGCACGAAAAGATGGCGTCAAAGACCAGACTCTTTCAAGGGAAAAGATCAACGCTTCGAGATACATCTGCGCACTTTGACTCAAATATGCCTCTCTTCCGAAATAATCCAGTTTGAATAGCGTGACACCGCCTTCACATGCATTTGTGGTGAAAATCGGCGGCGTCACCTCCACAAAGTCATTTTCTTTAAGCCATTCCCTTGCTCCCTCAAGAGCCGTCGCCTTGATTTTCATGATCGCGTTCTGTTCCCTTGATCGAATCCAAAGATGCCTTTTATCGAGAAGAAGTTCTTCGCTTTGATACTCCGTGATAGGAAATGGGTCAGCAGGACCGATCAATTTGAATTTGCTAGCTCGAATCTCAAATCCACCCGGTGCTCGCTTATCTTCGGCAATTTTACCTACGACCATTACCGACGACTCGATAGATGCTGTAACTGCTGCATCAAAATCAGCCTCAGGCAGAAGACCTTTTTTCACCGTCACCTGGATGATTCCCGAAGCATCCCGAATGATAGAAAAAACAATCGACCCACTCGATCTTGTACGGTAGACCCACCCTCTGATGCACACATCCCTATCGGTATCAGGCTGATTGAAGACTTCTGAAATCGGAACTGGCTTGCACATTCATTCTTTACGAAGTGCATTCAAGTATCTCTTAATTTCGGTTCGTAAGAATGAGAGACTGAAATTGAAGTTCGGTTCTCCGTTTTTTCATTCAAGTTGAACATACAGAAAGAATAAGAATTAATTGCTCTGTGAATGTCATTGATCAATCGTGGATCCTAGCGGCGTGGTAATAAAGAGAGCTACGGTAAATGATATTTCTTATATTGAATTGATCGAAAGAGCATGCTTTGAAAAATCCGAGCGATATGAGCG
>JANHAK010000152.1 GCA_024464195.1 Methanomassiliicoccales archaeon
AGCGATAAAACTGCACGAGAAAACCCTTTCAAAACGGCTAAGTTAATACAGGTTAAGACAACAAGCGTGGATTGAGCGGGGAAATACAAAATAGAGTTATAACTTCGATAATGTTTGATAAATTTCAATTCATTGAGCGACTAAGTGTTACACATGACTTAGTGACAGGTATGCGTGGAAATTCTCATTCACGCTTGAATCGGTAAAGCAATTATGACTGCTTCCTGTCATTATCAATTAATCCTCTCGCAACGGTCGCCAGCGAAATTTTCAATTTCTCTCGATTGACCTACAAATTCAATTCATTTGAACGAACCTCGAAATCTCCTTCGCATGTTGACCGATGCCTTTGGCTTCTCGATTCTCTTATACCCTTTCTTTGCTTTTCCCGTACTTTCATTAGTGAAATGGAGCAGTTCAAGAAAACAAAGTCCACAAGCTTTTGCAATTAGATAAATAGGCGATACCGTTACTGAGCAACATCTTAAAAGTATGAAAATCCAGCAAACTTGCAATTGAAGAGTTCAATAATCTAATTAATCCAATATCGATAATATACTGGAAGCAAGAACGCGATAGGACAAATCAAGAAATTTCGACTAACGCGATCAATGATCTCAGAACAAAAATTCCAAAATAAGGAAGTCCAAAGCACATATGAGCCAAGAATCATGAATAAGGAACATCAATATGGGGAAATTTTAGGAAAACTGTGTACCTCGATCTCTATTGGAACAATAAAAAATGAATGAATTGATTAACGTCACCGATGCTTTGCCTAAATAAATTCTATCTTCCCAGCGCCTTGTGAGCACTTGCAAGTTCACCTGCTGCTTCTGCGGCTAACGTCGACAACTCGCCGGCAAGCGCTGTCGCTGCCACAATCTCAGCGAATTTTTTTGCTTTACTTTCACCAAGACATCCCATCATCGCGAGCGCTTCCCGCTGGCATGGCAATCTCGTTCCGCCTCCGACGGTACCAACCTCAAGTGATGGTAACCGCACTGAAATGTATAACGAATGATCGACAACTTCGCAGGTCGTCATTCCCATGCTGCCTTCAACAATCTGAGCTGGATCCTGTCCTGTCGCAATGAATATCGCTGCAAGGATGTTTGCGATATGAGCATTGAAACCGTACGCAAGTGCGAGGCCACTTCCAACCTGATTTTTTCTGAAGGAGGCTTCCGCGACTGATTCGGGTGTAGTGTGCAATTTAGAATCAACGATTTCTCTTGGAATTAGCGCATCAACGTGAACGGTTTTCCCCCTCCCTAAAATAAAGTTGATCGCCGCCGCCTTCTTATCGGTGCACATATTCCCCGATATGGAAACGAGGACAGCTCCCGTTTCCTTTTCAATGTATTTTGCCGCTGCTTCAGTCGCAATCGTCGCCATGTTCATTCCCATCGCATCGCCAGTCTCATAAGAAAATCTCAGGAATAGACTGCGACCAGCAGCGAATGGCTGAATACTGACGAGCCTACCGTGTTTTGTTGTTGACTCTGCTTCCTTTTTGATCTCAGCAAAATGATCGGCGACCCATCGAGTAACCTCAACCATATGTCGTACATCTTTCACTTTAAACACTGGAGCGCGCGTCATTTCATCCTTTGTTATGACGACACGGGCGCCACCTGAGGCGGTAATCACAGAGCACCCGCGGTTCACAGAGGCGACCAGCGCAGCCTCGGTTGTGGCCATTGGTATAAGAAAGTCCCCGTTCGCGTGATCCCCTCTAATAGCCAGTGGGCCGACAAAACCGACTGGTACCTGGACACAGCCGATCATGTTCTCAATATTTTTCGCTGCGAGAAGAGGATCAATGGAATACGAAGCAATACTCGTGAGTTTCACACCAGTGAATGCTTCAACAGCATTTCGCCGATCGTCCACATCCTCCTTTTTTCGACCTCTGTTCTTCAATCCAGACATCATCCAAATCACCTAGTTATCATCGTGAGCAATATTAAGCACTTATGTCACTCAACAGTGAGATATTGCAAGAATTGAGTGGGTTTAAAATTTCCATAGAATATTCATGTGGAAAGGTTTTTAACGACATGACATATTCCCAGAAACGCAAGGGCCCATAGCTTAGCCTGGTTGGAGCGCCCGGCTGATAACCGGGAGGTCAGGAGTCCAAATCTCCTTGGGCCCACTCCTTTTACCAGTTACGCAGGATTTTTTGCCGAATTTTATTTCACTTGTGGTCGTCTGAGGTTAGGTGCAGCTGCGGATAATCGCAAGCGCGAGGCGTTTAGGCGACTTCCTCACATCCATATAAAAAGCCTTTTTCCACCCTACCTGGTCAAGATATTCTTCACCGTGGATTTGAGGACGACATCGCCTGCTCGATTTGTGAAGACTCAGAAATCATAGGTTTCCTGTTGCAAGGAGCTTTAGGCTTTTGGCATGTCCACAAATCCACAAGCCTAATGCCTTTCTGCTGATCATTTCGTAATTTATATCTAGAAGTGACATTCCTTTTCTCAAGAAGACATAAGAGGGGGTGTTTCACGAGAAAGTCCGCGATGGTAGCTTTGACGGTCATCCTTGTCGTTATTATGGTTTTAATTGTCAGTCTTTTCCGGGAATTGAAAAATGATGAGGAGAAGATTATACCTCAAGACGAACCTACTTTGCCAGCGAGGGGGTATTTCATGGGTATACTCCCAAGCCCTCGCTCAGGGCAATCTTTCGCAGATGCATATGAAGAAGCCGCATTATATGCAGAGTTCGCCCCCGTCTGGGGTAAACCGTCACCCTTCTACGCGATGGCATCTGATTTATCTGGATCGTGGGGAAGGACTTTCGTTGAGGAATACATCCGTGGAAACAGCATGTTTCCACTCATCCAATTCTCTTTTTTCGGACCTGACATTTCGCTTGTAGAGCCGCCTGGGACGAACAATGCGTCTCTTTCTGATTTTGCGTGGCGCTCTGTTTACATGGCTGCCGTACTCGATACCGTTCGCGCAGTCAAACCGCTCTATATATCGATTGGCAATGAAGTCAACAAGTGGTTCGAAAAATACGGTGCTGAACCTGATGATCCAAACGGTTTCCAGCATTTCGTCGCACTTTATGAAGAAATTTATGATGCGATCAAAGGGCTATCGAATAAGACGCAAGTCTTCTGCGTGTTCGCGCGTGAGATTGTCTCTGAGCATCGCGAAGCAAATCTCAGCGTCCTCACTATGTTCAATGCAAGCAAGCTCGATCTCCTCGCGTTTACAAGTTATCCCTATGCGGTGCAAGGCATAAACAGGCCTGCGGATATACCAGATGACTACTATTCACGTGCACTGGTATATATGCCTGGAAAAAGAATAGGATTCACAGAGCTCGCTTGGTCTGCGCATGAGGCTTTCGGAGGAGAAGATGGTCAAGCGAATTTCTTAAGGGATGTCGTCGGAAGACTCACGTCGGACCAGGGTGTTGAATTGCACCTGCTGGGATGGGCTTGGTTGCATGATCTTGATGTGAATGACACCATTGGCCTTATCTCCTCCAGCGGAACAGAAAAACTCGCATATTCTGTTTGGAAAGAGTTGTCAGGACGCATGTGAGAAATCCCTACCAATCAGGAATCGGTCAATGATGTCTTTAAAAATTTGAAAAAATATGCACAGATCTGGTAATCATCAATAAGTGTCGCATTTTTTTGCTGTTATTCTCTTCACAATATCTATGCCATGCATCGTAACGAGATCCTCAGAATCATTAAAGTTTAATCATGTAACGCCAAAAAACTGTTTTGTTCATCAACGCGAGCAATTAGATTCCAAATTATCGATCAGGTATCAAGATAATAGTGAAGACAAAGGGGAAAATCCAGAATTAAATTCAGTTTGTTGCTCTCACATCAAATGAAATTATCATAAAACAGTCAAAATTATCTCTTCAACGTCTTTCATTTCACTTCATTATAACGTTGGCAGGGACTGAT
>JANHAK010000153.1 GCA_024464195.1 Methanomassiliicoccales archaeon
CTTTTGTGCTCTCTACGATTTTGTTTTTCGCCTGTTCAATCAATTCCCTTTCTCGAATTTCTCTTAATTCCTTTTCTCTTTCCATCGCGATGCGATCAACTTCCATCTTAAAAACTTCCATCGCTCTTGCTCTGAATTTCTCAAGATCGTATTCGAGGAGATTGAATAACTCGTCAACATCAATCCCAAGAATCCGCCAAAGATCCATCCTTTCCTTGTAGCCCGCGGATCTTAATTGTTGTGCTTCCGCTGGTCGTATGATCGATGGAATGTAGATGATACCAGCATTCTTCAGCGACTGATGGAGCCTCTCGATTTTCTCCGCCAGTTCATTTTCCTCATCGACCTCAATTTCAAAAACTGGCGACCCCGCAATCTTCTTAAAGCCAGCCTCACCGAAGATGCGTTCGATTTCCGCAGGCGATTTGCCTTCGCTACTGTATTCCACCTTGACAAAGGCCTTCATTTGTATCGGAAAAGGCATATCTTTCTACGGTATTAAATATTGATCTCGCCCCCGTCTTTACAATGCGTTGCCCAAATTTGAACTCTCAGGACATCATTTTGAAAACGAAGGAACTCGATGAACGTCAAATATACTCCCGTCAAATCACGGCGAAGATCTTTTTCATTGGAACAATGCTCACCGAAAATATCTGTGGAGAAACCATATTAGTTCCGGAGTATCTAATGTGTGAAGCGATCTGATGACTGATGGTAATACGAGAATTTCAAAAGAAACTGAGTTCATCATCAATTGGTTCAGAAAACATTATGAAAGATCGCCACCCCCACCACCGGAGCGTTTCGGAAGACGCGAATTCGGCTTCATGTTCTTCGATAGGGACTTTGTCCAGCGGCATGTCGCCTTTGCAAAGGCGAATGAGCTGACCTCATTTCTCATCTCGCAGGTGCCAGCACACGTCTATTATTCTTCCGCATATTACGAACTTCCATCTGCCTCTACTATGGATGAAAAGGGATGGCTTGGCGCCGATCTCATTTTTGATCTCGACGCAGACCACATCAAAGGCGCCGAAACAATGAGTTACCCTGAAATGCTCGCCGCGGTCAAGAAAGAGATTATGCATCTTCTCGACGAGTTTCTCATGGGTGATCTCGGGTTTGGGTCGCGGGAAATCAAAGTCGTTTTCTCGGGCGGGAGAGGGTATCACGTCCACGTAAGCGATGAGCGTGTGACATCACTCAAAAGCCATGAACGCAGGGAAATCGTAGATTACATTACAGGCACAGATCTCAGCGTCGATTGGGTTTTCCCAGCGGATCCCTTTGAAAAAAGGCAGTTCAAACATGTGACAAAGGTTGGTATGTCAAGAAGATTTCCTCCAGCAAATTCGGCTGCATGGCGACGTCGATTTCGCAAAGGCACAGAGCTGTTGTTGAACGAGATTGCAGGCCTTTCAGTTGAGGCGATCAAAGACCGTTACCCTTCGCTTAGAAGTGCACCAGATCATCTCATCGAAAAAATGCTCGATGATCTTTTTACAAAAAGGGGGGAAATCGCGGGAAAAGACAATCTGTTCGAGAACGACACGCTCGAGATCTTCTCTTCCGATAAAGCGAGAGACCTCTTTATCAAGTTTCTTTTTGAGGAAATCAAATCGCGGATGGCCGGTCAGGTGGACGAGCCTGTAACAAGCGATATCAAGAGGCTGATCCGTCTGCCATTCACCCTTCACGGAAAGACGGGGCTTCTCGTCGTCAGAATGGACAGAGACGAACTTGATGATTTTGATCCCCTGAGAGATGCACTACCAGACACCTTCACCGACGACCCTATCAGACTCATCGTCAATCGTAAAATAGATATCAAACTCAGGGATGAGCGTTTCGCCCTTGATGGGGAAGTTGAAGTTCCGCTTTTCGCAGCAATCTTCCTTCTCTGCAGGAAAGAAGCGGTGCTCACAAGATGATTTTTCTTATCAGATCACTATGGCAAGAGAATCAATTGAATCATAAAATGATTCACTTTTATGATCGATTCTTGAGTTGTTTGTTCCCACGCCAGCGGAAATTTGGAAATGAATTCAGAGCCAGATTGATGAACAGCAACGAAAAATATATATCCATTCCAGATCATGCTTTGTAACGAACTTGATGGAGGGCGGAAGGGAAGCGCTTGAGGGCGGATGGCGTTTGACTCGCATCCGTCGTATTAAATCATATTTATATATGATTCAAGTTATTTTCGCAATCGTTGCGGTCGTTATCCTCATCTTCTCAGAGGAAGCTTTTTCCCTCAAGCCATTTTATCTACCAATCAACTCCTTTATCTATTTCCTGCTGCTCATGGGTGTTATCATCGCCGCTGAGAGTTTTTATTTCAGAACACTCGAAATAAGATTTGCACGATCGACGAGCTCTAAGTCACTAATGGCGAAACGGTTCATCAGAAGGGGTATCATCATCATTGGTATTTGCGTTGCCGTTATCATCATCTTGAAAGTTCCATTCATCTACAACGCTTTCGAAAACGCGATGAGTGCGAGCGGCACGGTATCGAGTGTCGCCGAATTTAACAACAAAGATCACCTTGGACTCATTGCAGTCAACAGGATCACAATTGAAAGCGATGGAAACGCGGCAAATGTATATGTCGTCAATTCAGATTACTATTCAACATACGCATCTGATCTAGAAACATTGAAACTGTATCGGATCAATTATCTTGAGTACAGCGTCGATGCGAACAACCCGACGATCACTTTCAGTTTTCCTGATACGAAATACGACACCTTCTACATTGTAGTCCAGCATTTAGACAACGATCCTTCACCGCTCTCATACACGCTGCACAAGAACATTTCATCGATTTTCCTGGACTATGTTCCCCTCTTTGCCCTGCTTTTTATCATTGTCTATGCAGTCGCGATCGTGTACCTTTTAGCTATCAGAAAGAAATACGCTGGTGAGTCGATTTATCGATAGAGGGCACAGCAGCACTTCCTTGCTTCAATTTTGTAATCTAATTCTTTCAATCTCTCGATGGTTCTTCGTGACGGCAGTGCGATACCGGCGACTCCGCTTCTCGCGCATTCAATTTCGATTTTCCAGTTTCCCCTCGGCCTCATGCAGCCGATCAGGATTGGACAATGTAGCAAATCAACGGCGGTATTTACAAAATCGACAATATTCGACTCATCGGGTGGGCGTCGATCGAATAGAGGAGTACCTGGCGTCGGGCGAAAGAGAATGATGACGAATGCAGAGATCGGAAATCCAGAAAGAAGATCAAACACATCACGGTCCTTCTCTGGATCCTCAGAAAGACCGAGGCAAAAGTGGGGGACGACTTTCTTTGCGCCGTTATCAAAGAGTAATTCAATGGCGTTCATATAGTCTGCTGGTGTCGCTTCAAGATGAAAGATATTCTTGATGACTTTTTCATCCCCGACGACATCAACAGAAAAAACAGCAGGATCTGCCTCCACTAGAGGGGGAATCGCGTCAGGTGTGAGAAGGCCCGTGTGAACATTGACCTTCAGCCCCATTTTCTTGATTTCTTTAATCGCTGGAACAAATCGATCGAGTTCGACCCTTCCTTCCGCGTTGGAGCCGCCGCTTAGCAGGATGCCCTCCGCTCCCTGGCTAATAATTGAGGCTGCCACGCTCAACAGTGCCTCAGGTGATATTGCAGTGATCATGTCACGAAGATAAACTCCGCGGCAGTGGTCACACATCAAACTGCAGTATGAACCCGTGATCGAAATAGCTGGGAAATTCTTGCCAGGGTAAAATGCAACAATCTTATCGTTCATGATTCCTTCTAATCGAAAACGCACTCGTAACCAAAATATTTATTCGATTGAGACACTTCCACGAACGGGAGATGATATGAGAGCGTTCAGAGTGGAAGGTACATACAAAATCAATCCCAAAAGGAGGCAAAAATTCAGCAT
>JANHAK010000154.1 GCA_024464195.1 Methanomassiliicoccales archaeon
AAATTATAACATTTCGAAACCGACACAATTTGTGAGCAAAATGATGGAAAGTAGTAACTTGTAAACACCAAAAATAACTTATTTTTTTAGGCACGCCTGGCTATGCTGGCAAAGTCAGACACCCCCCGATCTTAAACGAAAATTGGCGGAGTTCCAAGATTTATAAATATAAAAAATTCTATTTAGGTGAAAAGCCGCAAAAAGTAACTTCAGCGGCTTATGTATGCTCAGGAACTGTATTGGGGGTATTGAGTGAGCGAAGCTAGGACCATCGAAAGTGTGATGGAAGAACGGCGGCGGTTCCCGCCACCAAGAGAATTTTCTGAGAAGGCGTATATCGACAGCATTGAAATATACAACCAGATGTATAAGGAGTCAATTGAAACCCCTGAAGCATTCTGGGAAAAGTGGGCAAAAGAAATCGACTGGATGTCACCATGGACAAAGGTTTTTGAATGGGATGCTGAGAACGTCAAGATTGAATGGTTCAAAGGCGCGAAGCTAAACGCTTCGTATAACTGCCTTGATCGGCATGTCAAAACCTGGAGAAAAAACAAAGCCGCAATCATATGGCAGGGAGAGCCAGAGAATGATGTTAGGGTTTTCACTTACCAGCAATTAATGACAGAAGTTTGCAAGTTTGCAAATGTTCTTAAGGCGAGGGGGATCAAGAAAGGGGATCGCGTTGCGATTTATCTGCCGATGATTCCTGAATTGCCGATTGCGATGCTTGCGTGCGCTAGGATCGGTGCTGTGCACAGCGTGGTTTTTGGAGGATTTAGTTCCGAATCGCTTAAGGATCGAATTCGAGACAGTCGATGTAAGATGTTGATCACGGCTGATGGTACATATAGAGGCGGAAAGCTCGTTGCGCTAAAGGCTAATGGGGATCTCGCGATAGCAAAAGAGGACTATGTAGAAAGTGTCATCATCGTCAAGAGATCAGGAATTCCTGTGGAAATGAAAGAGGGTCGCGATTTCTGGTGGCACGAAGTTATGGAAGACGCATCTGCAGATTGCCCACCAGAAATAATGGATGCGGAGGATCCGCTCTTCATTCTCTACACCAGTGGATCAACGGGAAAACCCAAAGGCGTTCTTCATACAACTGGTGGTTACCTTTTGTACGTCTTATTGACATTTAAATGGATCTTCGATTACCACGAAGAAGACACTTACTGGTGCACCGCGGATATCGGATGGATTACGGGACATAGCTACATCGTTTACGGACCCCTTGCGGCTGGTGCAACGACGGTCATGTTTGAAGGCATTCCCACATATCCGCAGGTTGATCGCTACTGGCGAATTGTCGAAAAATTCCGTGTCAACATTTTTTACACAGCGCCGACTGCGATCAGGGCTTTAATGAGGGAGGGAGATCACTGGCCGAAATCGAGAGATTTGTCGAGCTTGCGTTTGCTAGGGTCTGTTGGTGAGGCGATCAATCCCGAAGCTTGGATGTGGTACTACAACGTGATTGGAGGTGGGCGATGTCCAATTGTCGACACTTGGTGGCAGACAGAAACGGGAGGTATCCTTATCACGCCCCTTCCTGGCGCTACAACACTGAAACCTGGATGTGCGACGAAACCCTTCTTTGGAATTGAACCTGCGATACTGCGCGAAGACGGAACGGAAGCTGATGTCAACGAAGGCGGATATCTTGTGATCAAGAGACCATGGCCAGGGATCATGCGGACAGTCTATGGACAACATGAACGCTTCAAAGAGATATACTGGTCGCGTTTTCCCCATATGTATCTCACTGGCGACGGTGCAAGAAAGGATGAGGATGGTGATATCTGGATCGTTGGAAGAGTCGATGATGTTATTAAGGTATCTGGCCACAGAATAGGGGCAGCAGAGGTTGAGAGCGCTCTCGTCAGCCATAAGGATGTTGCAGAAGCAGCGGTCGTACCGATCCCACACCCGATCAAAGGTGAGGCAATCTTCGCGTTCGTCACGCTAAAAGCAGGGGTAAAGGAGTCGGAAGAGTTGAAAAAGGAGTTAATCCTGCACGTGAGGCAGCAGGTAGGACCGATTGCAGCACCAGAAGTTGTTCAGTTTGCTTCGGCTCTACCGAAAACCCGCAGCGGAAAGATTATGAGACGAATTCTGCGGAAAATTGCTGCGGGAACCATTGAAGATCTCGGTGATACGACGACGCTTGCTGATCCTTCTGTAGTTGAAAAATTGATCGCGGCGAGAAAGGAGTTGATAAAATGATCGTTTTAATGAGATTGTTTCCTAAGGATAAGAATGACGCAGAAAAAATTTGGAAATTCATTGAAGAAAAGATGTCTAGCCCAAAAAGGAGAATCAAACCTCTTTTCATGTCGATGCAAACGAGATCAAGATTCATTTCGCTTTTTGTCCAGACTGAAGAACCCGAGAATATCGGTGATCTACTTGTCGAAGATATTGGCTCATGTGAACAGATTGTAGATACGAGAACTTTTCCGCTGCTCAAATTGGCTTTCTTGCCGACACCAAAGACAAAGCTGAAAAAAGCGAAACGATACAGTATCATGTTAAGAACTAAACCGAAAGATTATTATGCGGCCTACAAAAAAGTGCTCGAGACACAACCTGCTCAGAACACCTTCATCGCATTTGTTGCTTTCCTCCTTGGAGATTTTGATGTACTCGCCTCCGTTGTCTCTGAGTCGCAAAAAAGTGTGAAAGAATTTGTGATCAAGAATTTCGCAAATATCGAAGGTGTGGAGGAAGTGAAAATCTTCCCGATCAAACGATCCAAGCTTCTCATATCATCCGAGGAATGGCAGATGTTTCAAAGGGCACTTCTGTATGCACCCTCCTGGATGACGGACGAAATTAAAGATACCTTTGCGTTTGGTTCTTACCTCACTGATGAAGACATTCATCTCAGCGGGGCGATGAGAAGCGAAAGTTAGGTCTTGTGATCAATGAACACAATAAAAGATCCAAGCAAATATTGGAATTTAAGAGACACATCGACGCCATTATCAAGCTAATAAATTCAGACGATAGTTCATCATTTTAGGTGTGAGTCCATTATAAATGAACTATTTCACCGAATCAGGTAAAAATCACCTGGTTTGATTCAAATCTTGACTGTCGCTATTCACCAAATCGCTTACAGATAAATGAAAAAACCACGAATAAGAATAAGATCTCTTTCTTTGATATTTATATAGCGAAGATGATGAGGAAACGGATCATTCCTCCTCTTCGTCTTCGTCCTCTTCGTCTTCTTCCTCGTACTCCTCTTCCTCGATTTCTTCGTAACCGAGGAATTCCTCGAGTGCGTCTCTTGCCTCAGCAAGAATGCTCAACGCTCGCTTGCTTCTGCCTTCTTCAATAAGATCGATCGCTCGTTCGATATCTTCCAAGATTTCGCTGAGGTCATCGCTTATCTCGTCGAAATATTCCCCAAGACTTCTCATCAGCACCACCTTCCTATAATTCGATGATTGATGCATCATGTATAAATGATCTTGCACATCACCTTGCGTGATAATCTGAGAGTCTTATGCCCATTATGGTACCGCTTGACTCCATAAGAATTTTATTTTCGTTCTAGAATTCCAAGGAATAAGAGAATTAGAATTTTAAATAATTCGGACTTTGTACAATTTGATATTTATCTCAGGATTATCACCAAATAAATAATCTGGCAACAATCATATTGAAGTAACATCCTATTGACATAATTCTGGATGTTTAATAACTCCCACACCCATTGAGAGACCCTTAACCTCAAATTTTATGAAAAATGAAAAGGGTACGAAATGAAAAAATATTCTTGTGACAACTCGCGATTTCGCTTGATCAAAAGGAATTATCAACGTCTCGCTTCTCAATAACCCATAC
>JANHAK010000155.1 GCA_024464195.1 Methanomassiliicoccales archaeon
TTTCTTTCCGCACTTGACAATATTGCATGAGAGGAGAAGGCAAAGGCTTGTCTTGCCTGTACCGGCTTCACCATAAATGAGGGTCAAACAGCCAGTCTCGATTCCTCCGTCGAGCATCGAGTCCAGTGCGGCACATCCGAACGAGATTCTATCCACAAGTGGAAAAGGCGATTGAAAACAATAATCTTTGTCGTCGGTGTCACCAGCACTCATAATCATACATAGCCAATGAATATACTTCGTATTATTCAGAGTTCTGTCTAATCTGCCAACCATCATAATTTAGTGTTTGGAGATAGACAATCCGAAGGATGTGATTATAAAATACGCCTCAATTTGATTAGAAAGCTAGCTGATTGATAATGTTATTTGTCGCATAATGCCGTTTAATTGGTGCTTTTCCGAATCAATGATACTTATATTCGCGCGTTGTTCTAAAAAATACAAATAAGAGTAAAGCGCCAATAATTTGGAAAACTGCCATAATGATGAGACCGATATCATAAGAAGAAGTGAGCGCGACTGCTAGGCCAAGGAGGATCGGTCCAAACACGGCCCCCCCGTTTGCAATACCATTCATAATCCCAGTTGCACTTCCAATTAATCGCGGAGGAGCAATGCTTTGCAAAAGCGTGAACGATGTAGGTGCCATGACACCTAGGAAAAAGAAAATCGCACCAGTAACAAAAATGACAAGATCGTGGGGAAATGTGACGATCAAGAGCAAAAGGAAAATCGCGTCGATCATCGCAAAGGAAAACGCAGTCTCGACGCGCTTTCCTGTCCGATCGCTAATCCACGATCCAGCATACATACCACAGAGGCCTCCTATATAAGGAAGCGAAGCCCCCCAGACTAACTCCTCAACAGAAAACCCTTTTGCAACGATGAAATAAGTGGGAAGCCAAAGAGAAAGACCCCACCATGCCAGGTTGATTGCAAGAAAAGAAAGAGTGATGGTAAAGAGACCTTTGAGCCTAATCGCTTCGTTCAAGTTCTCCTTTGTCAGCTTAATAAGAGAACGCATGGACGTATGTGATGCAGTCTGAGATCGAGTTTCATCGGGATAATCGCACAGACACTTCCAAAGTGGAATTAAAAGAATGAGACCAGCTGCACCTACTGCATAAAACATGAACTGCCAGCTTGTTGCAACGATCAATGGGAGGAGAAGAAGAGGGACGAGCAGATTTGATAAGAACCCTGAGCTCAGGTACAGAGCGTTGACTCGTGCGCGACCGGAAGGCGGAAACCACGTCCCGACGACCTTACTCGCGCTGGGAAATAGTGTGCCTTGTGAAAGGCCGAGGAAAAATCTTGCCAAAATGAAGATCATGACGAAAGTACCAAGAAAACCAGTGAGAAAAGTCAATATCGACCAGGCTAAGACGGTGAAAATGAGACTTTTTCTCGGTCCGAAATAATCAATAAGCGGGCTGATCAAGACATTTGAAATTCCATAGCCAACAAGAAAGATGCCGAGTAAGACTCCGCCGAGTTCTCCGAGCTGTTCAGAACTCCACCCATATTCATTTGCCACAAATGGAAGTGCAACAGAAACATTAGCTCTTGCAATGTAGCCAACGAGGGTTGCAAGAAAGAGAGTTAATGCAATCTTTGTCGCCCGTCGAGGCGATAATTGTCTTGAATCGCCACTTTCCACAGATATCGAAAGAGATTTCACATCGCCCTTATCATCTTTTTTGATGGAGTTACTAATGATGAAAAAGAGTTTAATATACTCTTAGCAGAAATTGATTCGTTTAAAAGAATAAGACTAAGGTAGCGATGGAAATATTATCGGGAGCTTATACGAGGGATATCCAAAGAGACCTCTTTCCTTTTAATAAGGTGCGTAAAGGCCAGGATCTGTTTCTTGAGCATGCTAGGGAATGCACCAGACACGGAATTCATCTCTTTGCGCATGCTCCAACAGGACTCGGTAAAACTGCTGTAAGTATTGCAGCAGCACTCGAGCATACCTTGCAAAGCGAGGGGACTCTTTTTTTCCTGACTGCGAGACAGTCTCAACATGCGGCTGCAATCGAAACAGCCAAAATGATTCATGATAGGGAAGAGATTAGGGTTGTCGATGTTATCGCCCAAGAAGACATGTGCCTGGCAAAAAGAGAGAAGCGCCTTCAGTGTAAAAACAACGATGCTTGCTTTTTCTCAAAGGAAATCCCGAAAGAAATTGTCGACAGAATTCTTACGCGGCCCTTGCACGTTCAGGAGCTGATAAGACTTTGTCTCAAGGAAGGTGTTTGCCCATACTTTGCAGCGACACATGCAATGGCCGGGTCAAATCTCGTCGTTTGTGATTATAATCACTTCTTTGCATTCAATTCACGACCAATTCTCGATAAGATCGGAAAGAAGATTTCTGAATCGGTCATCATCATTGATGAAGGCCACAATTTGCCGAGAAGAATCGTCGAGAATCATACCGGTATGCTGACCATGCATTCAATTCAACGAGCATTGAATTCAAAGTCTTTAAGAAAATTTCGTGAGGATATTGACATCCTGAGAATCGCTTTTCTCAAGGTACTATCAGCGCATTCGGACAAGGAACGGGTTAATACGAAAGAATTGGATGACATGCTCATCACCAACGCATGCACGGATACAGAAGGGCTTGCGCGTGAAATTTCAGAAGAGCTCGAACCTTATGAATTATTGAAACATCAGAATCTCATCGATTTTCTTTCGATGTGGCATCGATTTGGAAATTCAAGCATCAGATACGTCGATAGGAGCTCAAAATCGATCATTGTACGTTTGATCGATCCCTCCCTCATATCGAGGCCGATATTCGATTCGGCACATTGTGTTATCGTAATGAGCGGTACGCTTTACCCCCCTGACATGTTTGCAGATCTTCTTGGCGTGGAAAAAAGATGCGCGTGTCGACGATATCCCTCGCCATTTCCAACAAATAATCGCTTGATACTCTCAATCCCTCAGGTTTCCTCCAAATACATCATGCGTTCGCAGACCACTTATTCAGCTATGGCGAAGATCATCATGGACATTTCTGATGTCGTCCAAGGAAACGTGCTCTGTTTTTTCACGTCTTATGATTTCTTGAACGAAGTGAGATCGAGGATAGGTCCAATGAAGGCGAGAAGGCATATTTTGATCGAAAGAAAAGGGTACACAAAGAGTCAAAAGGAAGCTATGATTATAGAATTAAAACGGAGCCGACATTGCTTGTTGCTTGCAACGATCGGAGGGTCATTTTCCGAAGGTGTCGATTTCAAAGATAACATTATATCCTGTGTGATCATCGCTGGCTTCCCCATGAACCCTCCATCAATCGAAAACGATGCGATAAAACAGCGATTTGAAAAGAAAATAGGAAAAAGAAGGGCTGAACTTTATTTTGACATTTATCCCGCAATTTCCAAGGTTCTTCAAGCGGCAGGACGCGCAATTAGAAGCGAAAACGATCGCGCAGTGATCGCATTGCTCGACCAAAGGTATTCTGATCATAATATTAAGAGTGCTTTTCCTAATGATTTCCAGATTATGAATTCTCAAGATCCAATAAAAGCAATTCATGATTTCTTCAGAGTGGAAGAGTGTTAATTCTGGTTGATCCATTTGATGCTTTCAATTCCGGGCAAAAAAAGAAATAAGATACTTCCGGTGGACAATTTTCGACTCAGGCGCCATTCTCTCATCTCAAATTATGATCTTTTACTCAAAGGGTTATTGAGATTAGGCATAAGATTAATTATTGTTAAACTAGAATTACAAAGTCTACGAGAGTCGAGTCAAAGAATCGGTATAGGGCGAAGAACAATGATCGCAAGACCTTTTTGTATCGAGGATAGA
>JANHAK010000156.1 GCA_024464195.1 Methanomassiliicoccales archaeon
CTTCGCAAAACCGACTGAGATGATCCCTTTCATCAGAGCCTCAGCCATATTTCCTGCACCAATGAACCCAATCTTTTTCATTGATCCACCTCAATACCGATGTTCATCCGTTTCGTTTCAAATATGAAATGCAAATCGATTTTTCGATTGCGTTTCCTATATGGAAGCCCAACATGTCGGAAGTACTTAAATAACTTAGTGAAACTTGTGCGAAGATGAAACGGGCGAGAAGATTTTAGAATGAACGTTCATTTACAAAATGACAGATGAAATCATTCAATCACCCAGAATCTTCAGTATCTCCCTCATGAACGCAGGGAGATCTGACGGTTTTCGCGAGGTAACGAGATTTCCATCTATCACGACTTCTTCATCTTTGAATCGCGCACCTGCGTTGATCAAATCATCTTTAATCGCGATAACTCCCGTCACTTTCCTGCCCTTCAAAATTCCTGCAGATATGAGAACTGAACCACCATGGCAAATCGCCGCTACGAGTTTTCCCGCTTCGAAAATTTCCCTTACAAAGTCATTGATCTGGGGATACCTTCTCAGTTTGTCGGGTGCCCATCCACCTGGGATAATGACGCCATCAAATCTCTGCGCGTCTGCTTCTGAAATTTGAATATCTGGTTTAATCTCGTAGCCATGTTTACTGCGATACACTTCGCTGCTTCCAGTGCCGATCACAATCGGCACATGGCCAGCTTCTTTGAGTCGCAGGACTGGATACCAAAGTTCGAGGTCTTCATAATCATTTTCGACAAGGACTGCAATCGTTTTTCCCAATCGATCACCAATTTTCATTACAGATTTACAATTCTTAAACCTTTAGGCATGCGAAATAATCTTTGATCAATGTTCTATGTGGTAGCAAATACTTTCATAAAATATTTTCCTAGCAAATATTATTCGTAAACTCAAATTTTTTGTTGGCATGAATGATGAGTGGAAGAATTATTTTTAATTCAACTAATTTTCACAATCCATTTCACAACTCAAAGATTGCTGGCTTACTAACATTTCGCTTCCTGTCGAAAGTAATTACATGGAAAATTTAAATAAAGGCAGTATATTGTGCCTCCGATGTTGCTCGAAAAGTATCTACCTGTTGCGGTTTTCGCAATGGTTACAATACTTTTCCCTGTGCTCGCCTTCTATGTCTCCAGGTTCTTTAGACCTACGAGAAAAACTGCCCAGAAGGCGATAACATATGAATGCGGGGAAGTGCCGATCGGCGAAGCTCAAATTCAATTTCATTTTCAATATTATATTTTTGGAATTATATTTATTATTTTTGATGTAATCACCGTTTTCTTAATGGTATGGGCCCTCGCATTTTCAGATCTCTCAGATCTCGCCAAAATATACATGGCAATCTTTGTAATCATATTGCTTATTGGCCTTGCATATGCGCTGAAAAAGGAGGAGATCATTTGGATCTGAGTCTGGCACCTAATGCAATAGCAATGAGCGTGAGGGAGTTCGTCAAATGGTCTTCCGAGCTTTTCGACGATCTCATGCGAGCGACGGGAGTGAAAAGAGCCGTTGACAAGATCACAACACCTATCTGGAACTGGTCTTTGAGGAACTCGATTTTCCCTCTGCACTTCGGTATCGCATGCTGTGCTCTTGAAATGGCGGCATCCTCCGCTCCAAGATGGGATGCGGAACGGTTTGGCATTGTCTACAGGTCCTCTCCACGCCAGTGCGATGTTTTACTGGTGAATGGATGGGTGACGACAAAACTTCGCCCCGATCTACGGCGTTTATATGAACAGATGCCGGAACCCAAATGGGTCATCGCTATGGGTGAATGTGCGATCTCCGGAGGTCCCTGGTACGACTCGCATACCGTCGTACAGGGGGTTGATACTTTCATTCCTGTCGATATTTATATTCCTGGTTGCCCGCCGAGACCTGAAGCTCTTCTCGACGGTTTCCTGAAGTTGCAAGATAAGATAAGGGCATCAACGAAAGGCAGATTCCTGGAAGATTGAGGTGAAACCGTGAATACGACTGCCAGTCAAGAAACGTCAGGGTTAACAGAAGAGGCGATTGTCGATGTCGTGCGAAGAGCCTTTCCAGAAGGCGTAACGATTGGAGGCGTCGCTCCGAGAAGGATTTTCGCGAGGGCTGACAGAGCTATCATCTACAAATTATGTGAATTCCTCAAGAATCAATTAAGATTCGAACATGTGTCCTGCGTTACTGGTGTTGATAGAATTGATCGTTTTCAGGTTGTTTACCATTTATCATCTTATGAGAACCGTTGTGTTCTCGAAATCACCGTCGATATTCCTCGCGACGATCCCGAAATAGACTCGGTTTCACCTCTCTGGGGTGGAGCAAACTGGCACGAGCGGGAGACCTACGACATGTTTGGTATCCGCTTCAAGAACCATCCACGGCTTGAAAGAATCTTTTTGCCGGAGGATACTCAATTCTTCCCGTTCAGGAAGGACTTCAAGTTGGGGAGGCAGTGAGATGGCTGAAATGTGGATTAACATGGGGCCCCAACATCCAATGACGCACGGGCTCTGGAATCTGAGGGTTAAAGTCGATGGTGAGACTATCGTCGATGCTGAGCCCGTCGTGGGTTATCTGCATCGTGGGTGGGAAAAGCTAGTAGAGAATCGAATGTATCCCCAGATCATTCCGCTTTCTGATAGGCTCTGTTACGGCGCGTCGATGTCCTGGAGTCACCTCTATTGTTTGACGATCGAGGAGCTGATGGATGTCGAGGTACCAGAAAGAGCAGAATACATACGTGTTATCGTGTTGGAATTGCAGAGGATCGCGAGCCATCTTATGTGGCTTGCCGCCTTTGGCACCGATCTTGGGCTTTTAACCGGGTTTGTTTACGCGATGAGGGAGAGGGAACTTTTTCTCGATCTTTTGCAGAGCGTCAGCGGCGCGCGGATGACTTACAATTACATGAGAATCGGTGGTGTAAGAAATGATTTGCCACCGAATTTTGAAAGGGATTGTCTCAGAACCCTAGATTATTTTGAGAAGAAGCTCGACGAGTACGAGCAGATCTATGATGGAAGTGACATTTTCCTCATGAGAACACAGGATATCGGATATCTCAAGCCTGCTGATGCGATCAACCTCGGTGTGACTGGGCCAACGCTCAGAGGAAGTGGCGTTAAGATCGATATCCGGAAACATGATCCTTATTCGGTTTACGAGGAGTTAGATTGGGAGATCTGCACCCATCCAGATTGCGATTGCTATGCGAGATATAGGGTTCGCATGGATGAGATGAGAATGAGTTGCCAAATTATTAGAGAAGCATTTAAGAAAATGCCAGATGGGCCCGTGCGCGTCAAGGTGCCGAGACACGCGCCTAAGCGAACCGCCTTTGCGCGGGTTGAGGATCCCAGAGGGGAGGGGCTCATGTACGTAATCGGCGATGGAACCGATAAGCCGTTCAGATTGAAGGTGAGGAGTCCTATATTCGTTACGGTTTCTGCTGTTCCTATCATGCTGAGAGGTTACAAGGTTGCGGATGTTCCTGCGATCATGGGATCTGTTGATATGTGCCTAGGAGAGACGGACAGGTGAGTGGATGGATCTCTACGGTTTCACCGAAGGAATTGTCAGATGGCTCGTCGGAATCATCAGTTATTTCGTAGACTGGCTCGGATTTCATGGATTTGCTGGTTGGATTGAAAGTCCTGGCGTCATTCAATTCCTCACGATCTTTGGCGAGGCGCTTATCGTTTTCATTATTGGGTTTCTTATCGCGATCACAATGATATGG
>JANHAK010000157.1 GCA_024464195.1 Methanomassiliicoccales archaeon
GAAAGCAAGAACCACCGAAGCCGCAACCCGCCCTGAGGAACTCTGATCCGATACGCCTATCGTATCCCATCCCCTTCGCAACTTCTCTAACATCAATCTCCAGCGTCTTACAAATATTGCCGATCTCGTTGATAAACGAAATCTTTGTCGCAAGGAATGCGTTTGAGGCGAGCTTTATCATTTCCGCTGTCCTCAATGATGTCTCTACTATAGGACATTTGAATTCTGAGTAAAGAGTTTTTAAGATAGAGAGAGAACGGTGATCAATCGCACCAATGACGATTCTATCTGGATGCATAAAATCCTCAATCGCGTTGCCCTCCTTTAGGAATTCAGGATTTACGGCAACTCCAAAATCTTTTCCAGCCCTTTTTCCAGAAGATCGTTCTAGTGCTGGGATGACAATATTTTCTGTCGTCGTAGGCAAAACGGTGCTTCTCACAACAACTACATGATATTCATCTTTCTCAGCAAGCATCTGACCAATGCTCATTGCGGCGCTTTCAAGGTGAGTCGTATCTAGAAATCCGTTTTCCATTCGCGGCGTTCCGACGCAAACGAGGGTGAGATCCGTATTCGTCAATGATTGGAAATTCGTGGTGGCAAAAAATAATCGATCGTCAAGGTGTTTCTGAAGAAGCGTATCAAGACCCCTTTCATAAATCAAGCTCTTTCCTTCACTAATCGCTTTAATTTTTTCCTCAACGACATCAATGCAAACGACCTCGTGACCTAATTCTGCGAAGCAAACCCCAGTGACAAGACCGACATAACCAGCGCCAACGATTGAAATTCTCAAACAAGACACCTTCCTTTTACATCATACCTATTCTTTGCATCAAAAGAAAAACCGTGTTTTTCGTTCCCACGCTGTGAAAAATTTCTCATCTCAGGCTCTCCATGTCTTAACGAGGCGTCCATTATACACAATGTAATTCCAAATATTGTTAACAACTTCTGAAATGTACTTCTCCGCCAGGCGAGAGATGAAAACAGATTGTTTCTCGATTCTTATGCTGCTTTCCCCCCTTTCGGCACGAATGAATAGGCAGGTTTCCCGTTGACCATGGTGACTTCAATGAACCCAAGCCATCGCTCATCCTCAACGGGGAAGTCTTTTCTGAAATGCGATCCTCTGCTCTCCTGGCGAAGGAGTGCGGTATGAGTAGCCATTTCGGCCAAGAGCGCCATTGATCGAATCTCATCAAGGAGAGTTCGCGACTTCTCGTCGGTTTTCACGTTTTTCAACTCGCCGAATATTTTCTCAGCTACCGCGGCACTCTCAACCAGCAAATCTCGTGAACGCATGATACCGAGACATTTTGAGCAGGTTCTCGCAATCGTCTTTTTGATATCAAGTAATCTTTCGCGCGGGATCTCCTCAGCTTGTCTGGACTGTTCATTGATTATCGAAACGAGCGTATCGAATCGATCCTTCTCGATCGCTACACCTTTTTGTTTCGCAGCGTTAGTACCCGCGATTCTCCCGAAAATAAGTGCATCTGCAAGCGCATTTCCTCCCTTCCTATTTGCACCGTGGATTCCGCCGACGATTTCTCCTGCGGCATAAAGATTTTGAATACCAGTCGAGCAGTTCTCATCGATAATGATGCCGCCCATCGAATGATGTGCGGTACAGGTGATTCTGATCGTGGTCTCGTTGGCTAATGGGAAACGGTAAGTGTGCAGCTGGAACATTGAATTCATCGTCTTCATGTCAGTATCCTCCCACCGTTTCACAGAGGAAAGATCGAGGAAGCACTTCCTTCCCTTTTCCTCCTCGAAGGCGATTGCCTGGCAGACCTTGTCTCGGTAAATGATAACAGCCTTCGTCAAATCCGTTTCCTCGGGTACTCTTTTTTTCAAAATATCCTCGCCTCTGTCGTTGATGACCCTAGCGCCAGGAGGATATGGTGGGAAAAGAATGAACGGCGGCAAACCCTTGTGAATCATCGCGATTGGAAAGAACTGAATAAATTCGAGATCCCGTAGCGATGCTCCAGCCTCAAGAGCCATGACCATCCCGTCACCCGTCGTCGCGATGGGATTATCGTTGCTTTCGAACATCGCGCAGAATCCGCCAGTTGCGAGGACAGTTGCATTAGCGGCGATTGAAAACGACGAATAATTGCGATCTAAACCCGCAACTCCCAGGCATTTATTCCCATCCATTACAAGGTTTTCTACGGTGCAGTGCTCGAAGAACGTGACTCCCATTTTTTCAAGCGACTCTTTCATTACTGTGGTAAGTTCAATCATCGGGAAAATGAGTTTCTCGCGTGTGAGATGCATTCCCGATGGTTTCGATTCAAATTTCATCCCAAAATTCTGGAGGAAATTAGGAACTTCTTTTCCACCGCTTACAAGCTTTCTTACGAGTTTTTCATCATTGATCCACCGTCCAATCTCCATTGTCGCTTTAAAAAGATCGTCTTCTCTCATTTGTTCGGTCGGATGTGAAAAAATTCCAGCTGACATCGAGGTAGCGGATGCCTTTCCGACGCACCCTTTTGTGATCATGCAGACATTCGCGTTAGCCTTTGCGGCTTCAAAAGCGGCGCAAAGTCCTGCCAATCCGCCGCCAACAATGCAAACGTCAAATCGTTCCATCGATTCTTCCTCCGTGTAATGATACTAACACTTCTCCATTATCTCTTTTTTCATTTCATTCCAGCAAAGAGTAAAATCAATACCAAGCAAAGATTCATTCAAATCGCGAGAGATCAAAAGTCGCTGATTCAATTTATTCAATTAACTCAGGAAGAAGGAGACAAAGCATTGAAATAGACGGTACTTGCTGATAAGGAAGGGATTCGCATGGTCGATATTGTGTATCTAGGTCATTCGGCTTTTCTCCTTGAATCCTCAAAAGGAAAGATACTTGTCGATCCGTTCATTACCGGCAACCCTCTGGCATCTGCGCCTAAAGACTTCAAACCTGATCTTATTCTCGTTACGCATGTACACGGGGACCACCTCGGCGACGCGATTGAAATTTCGAAGAGGACAAGAGCGCCAGTGCATTCGACATTCGAGGTTGCGAACTACGTGAGTTCCAAAGGCGCAAAATCGATTGATGGTCACATCGGCGGCACACTGGTGATGCCTTTCTGTAGCGTGAAAATCTTTCCCGCATTCCACGGCTCATCGGTCGACGGCATTACCTCTGTTGGTATCGCTTGCTCATTTGTCATTTCAACAGATGGCAAAGTGATCTATCATGCGGGGGATACGGCGCTTTTTGGCGATATGAAACTCATTGGCGAGGAATTTGAAATTGATATGGCGCTACTGCCGATCGGGGGACATTATACGATGGGCATCGATGACGCGGTTAGGGCAGCGGCGATGCTAAACTCGAAATTCGTCATTCCAATGCATTATAACACCTTCGATGCGATTAGGGCTGACCCTGAAGAATTCCGGAAAAAGGTCGAATCAAAGACGCGGGCGAAGTGCATAGTCCTTCGCCCAGGTGAAAGATATCGTCTAGCCTGAGATCGCGCTTATACAGTCAATTTTACAGACCAAGGCGCTTTGCTAGATACGACACGTAGTCCTCCATGGGGATGTCGATAAGAGATCGATCGACATCGACTTCCTTCGAGACGGCACAATCGAGATGAATTCTGCATTTAGGGCACATGGTAAGAAGGCGACGAGCACCTGTTCTCTTGGCCTCAGCAATCCTATCAAGTTGCATTTGTTTTGCCGGCTTCCCACA
>JANHAK010000158.1 GCA_024464195.1 Methanomassiliicoccales archaeon
GTCGAAATACAATCCCATTGTCAGAAATCAGGATGGCGAATTCATCAAAATAGTCGAAGCTCTAGAAAAGGCAAGTGAATAAAGTGTTTGGATCTCAATTGGTGTTTCTTATAATAACGAATTGTTTCTCATATTTCAAGAGAGAGTAGCAAAGAGAATTTCTTTTTTGCTTCTTAGGCCAAGCCTGTGAAGTCGTAAATTGTGATGAAAGCGAAACTCTGATCGTAGATATAGATCAGTCCATCAGGGAAAAAAAGCAGAATAAGATAAGACTCGTAGTCGTGGAACTGCGAATGACACAAACCTCATATGTCAAATTTATGTGGGTCGTTCATGTTTGAATGAAGAAAAAGTCCTTTTGAGATCTCAGAAGTTCAAATTAAACGCCGAGAGCTGTATTTTTTAATGTGCAATAGTATCCTAATCTTTTTTGATCGTTGCATTATCGCTATCTTGTCTCGAATTTATCTCGAATAAGACATGGGTATCGAAGGTTAAGCAATAAAATCATCGCTCTGTAAGTCTTCCCGTAAGTTCGATGACCTTCTCTTTTATTTTGTCCCTTACCCTTCTCGCCTCGTCAAGGGGCATAAGGTGGGGATCAGGCATAGGCCATTTTTCAACCTGCTTGGCGTGGAGAATCGGACAGAAATCTCCACTACAGACGACAACAGCCACATCTGCCATCTCTTGTAATTCGTCGTTTAGCCTCCTTGGCTTTTTATGAGATATGTCAATGCCCTCCTCCTGCATAAGTACGATGGCATTCTGATGAACTTTTTCTTCCGGTATTATGCCCGCACTCACCGCTACCCATCCTTGAGGAGCATATTTGTTGAAATAAGCCTCAGCCACCTGGCTTCTAAAACTGTTTCCCACACATACGAACAGAACTATCCTCATGAAAATTGCCATAAAGGGAACGATGCCAAGGTTAAATAAATGTTAGCGTTTTCATGTGATCATCGAGTTCAAGTGTTGTATATATGTTCTAAAAATTGCAATTTTCAAGATAGAGACATGCGTTTTCCAATATTTTGTGATGTGGCGAAAACAGAACTTAGCAAGATTTCTTTGGCTTATTTGAAGCTCGTAAGACTGTGATTTCACTGACTTTCTCAATGTGCCGAGTCGGGAATTTCGACTCGGCACGAGCACCACGTGGCAAGTTTTTCGACTGCCAGTGGACACAGTTCTCTACTTTCACGATTTGTGATACAACTCTCAAACTCAGCACAATTTATGCACTTCACTACTCCCTTATGAAGTGCACATTGGTACGCCTCACAAAGGTCTGCGTATGAGAGGCTCATTTCCCTAAAGCAGCCATCGCAGGAAGCACCATAGTGGAAGCAGTCCAAACATTCCTTTCCACATGCGCCCACCATATTCATATTTATATATTATTTCTAAAGCGAATATTTTAAAATTTTTCGGCTCGAAGATCAACATCAAGAATCTTCAAAAAAAGAAAGGATGCTCCCCCGTGCCTTCGTTTTAAGACATCTGAACTGATTTACCAATTTCTGAAATGCTTTTCAAAGAACACAAAAAATTTCGGTATTTGGCATGGCGATTCCCGATTTCAATCAATCTTTTTTGCAATCGCTTCAATGTAGGATCTTTTCAGGTTAGTTGCGCCATACCTTTTTGACCTATCTATTCTTGAAATGCTTCTGATAGTCATCCCTTCCAAGAGTCTCAATATTTCGCCCTCATCAAAGTAGTGAAGAATGATGCCTGTGCCCCTCTGAAATGTATTGTTACCGACACACCTGCCAGCTCCGTATCTCATATCCTCAATTGAAAAGACACGAATGAGAAAGAGACCACCATCTACTAGGACCCTTCTCGCTTCAGAGACAACTGCTATTCTACTTTCGGCATCGAGATGTTCAAACAGATGATACGCAATTACGATATCAAAGGACTGATTTCTGAATGGTAGGTTGGCGGCATCCGCATGGACAAAATGTAAATTTTCATTTCCGAAGAATCTTTTCTTGCATGATCGCAGTGCTGCCAATGAAAAATCAACGCCGACACCGATGTTACCAATGCTCTCAAAGGCGCTCATCGTCTTTCCGTCACCGCATCCGAGCTCAAGGATTCTCTCGTCTCCCGAAAGTTTCAATGGGAGTTCCTCGAATCCTTTCCACGCCCTAGCCGATGTGTGATAGTACTCATCCCACAAGCGTTGCTGTTCGTGGTTCATGGAATTTTATCTATTACATCATAGTGTGAAACAGGAATTTGGCACTTTCGATTTATGATCTTGAAAGACCCCTATCTTCTCAAGATTGAAAGGATTTCAGATTGCTGGGAACTCGTCATCTTGAAGTATAAAGATTCATTTCGTACACTCATAACATTCCAATGCTAAGAAGAGTGGAGATGAACTCGTAGCCCCCTCTCATGATATATTCAATCCCTATGGCGGCGATGAGCAATCCGATGATTTTTGACATAATCTCAATCACATTATTCCCAACGATCCTCGTGATGAGCACAGCGTTATGAAGCAGAATCCAGGTGACAAGGAGTGCGAAAAGGCCGCCGATTAGTGGGACAATGTATCCGTAGTTTGTCGTTAAAATGATCGCGGTCGTGATGACCCCTGGACCTGTGAGAATCGGAGTAGCGATAATGACCCATGCGACGTTTTCGCTGTTAATTCTTGTCAAGTTCATGCCAAATATGATCTCAAGGGACATGAGGAGCAGCACTAGACCGCCAGCAATTCTAAAGCCCGAAGTGGTGACGCCAAAGAAAGAAAGAAGTTCTCGCCCTACGAGCACAAATATGACAAACAATATCCCCGCCACCAGCACTGCACGATTCGCACTCTTGATTTTATCGTCATCGCTGAAATTTTTCGTCAGACTGATGAATATAGGCAAGCTAGCGAAAGGATCGAAGATGAAGAACAGGAGTGTTGAAGCGTAAATGATCTCAGATAAATCCATATAACATGTATCTGCCGAAATCATTTTAAGTGTTTTGAGAAGAAAAATTCGTTGTAATGAGAGATTGAAAACTCCGGTTTTATTTGAAAGAAGATTGCAGTGTTTATTTCAATGACAAGAAGTGAAGATATCTAGTGATTGTCGCATTCTTGTTTGGAACTGAGGAAATAAATCAAAAATCTTTTGTTACCATTCGATTCAAAAAATACTACTATTAATTTTTCTAAAAATACCTAGAAATCATTTAGAGAGCTAAGGCGAAAAGGAACGCGCTATGACCAAATGCTAAAAGAATTAGAGTTTGCTGCCTTCAAGAGGCTGCAAGGTTGTTTACTGCGTTTTTATAAGATAATATCCAGCTGATTTCTCTCTTGCGCGTCTCTTGACGTATCCTTTCTTTTCCAGCTCCTGAAGAGCCGCAAGGCACTGAGCTTTCGGCAGCTTCGACATATTGGTAATTCTCTGAGCATCCGTCATCTTCTCTTCGCCAACGATACCAGCATCCTTCATCGCTCTAAAGACCTTTTCCGCATTAGGTGAAAGTCCCTCGGGCATGAGGGGGAAGTGAGAATTTAAGCTTATTAATTTTGCGGTCGATTCGAAATCTGGACAATTCAGTCAATCCATATGAAAGAAATCGAATGTCTCATTTCGATATTTTAGACGGGTCCTGATTTGTACGGATTTAAGATCAAAAATAGGCAAAAGCAAGCTTCGGCGATGTTAAGTTTACAACGATTTGTATTACGGCTTGAAG
>JANHAK010000159.1 GCA_024464195.1 Methanomassiliicoccales archaeon
CTTTTCATGGCGTCTATCAATTGCTGGATTACTCGCATTTGATTTTTGCGTCGTATTCTTGTGCAATTTCAAATCTTCAATCATGGTCGGTTGCATGATTTTTTTTGATTGACCGCAAGAAATTCCTATTGGGATTAAAGTAGAAAACTCTAACTTCATCCGAGAGTTTAGAATTCTCGCGCGAATCTCAGCGAATTTGATTTAAGGTTTTTAGCGTTGCAGTTTTCTCTTTATTTACGCCATTTTTTCAACGTGATTTGTTTTGATTTTTGAGGTATGGTGAAAACTGTAACAAACATCTGTTTTTGGTAATTAATATACAGATTTCCTTTAGTTGGATCATAATGACAATATTAAAAAATCATGAGAGGATATCAAGAAGAGTCGGAGGTATTTAGTATGCTTGTCCCCGCAGATTTGAAAGGGATTTTCGTTGCCATCGTCACCCCGTTTACGCAGGAAGACGAAGTTGACACCGAAGGTCTTAGAAAGCTCGTAGACTTCTATTTGAGAAACGGGATTCATGGAATAATGACGACGGGAGGAAACGGAGAATTTCCCCATCTTCTTCCCGAGGAAAGAAAGATGGTGTTAGAGCAAGTTATTGACGCTGTACGAGGCCGCATTCCTGTTATTGCCTGTACTACTGGTTGCAGTGTCAAGGAGACGATTATTTATACGAAACATGCGGAAAACGCGGGCGCCGATGCGGCTATCATCGTTCAGCCTTATTATTTCAAGCTACCACCAGAACAGATCTTTCGGTATTATGAAGCGATTGCGGACAGCACCGAAATACCGATTGTTGTATACAACAATCCTGGGTATACAAAAAATCCGATTCCGCCAAAGCTCATGACTAGAATTTTGAAGATTAAGAATGTGATTGGCCTCAAGCAGAGCGAATATGATATCAGTCAGACGATCGAAATCATCCGGACAATGGGGGATCAAGTTTCGATCATGACCGGCATTGACAGCCAACTTTTCCCAGCGCTCTGCATTGGGGCAAGGGGAATCTTCTCAACCGCAGCCTGCGTTATCCCGAAGCAGATGGTTGAATTGTACGAAACATTCAAGCGAGGCGATGTTAGAAAAGCGCTCGAAATCCATATGAAATTACAGGCGATCAATCGGTTCTTTGAGTATGACCCAGGATATGTGGCGCCATGCAAAGAAGCCTTGAAACTCATGGGTTTGCCAGCTGGCCATGTGAGACCTCCACTTCCGGCTCTGTCGAGCGAAGAACGAGTCCAACTGAAGGAAGCTCTAGTTAATCTTGGGGTTCTGAAGGATTAGGTGAATTCCTCATCATTTTTCATTTTCTTGCAATTATCTCTCCTATAATCATCTACTCTCTTTTAGAATTAAATCGATTATGTGTGATTTTAAATAAGGCATTGGTTGCTGATCTACTTCAACTGATATGGAGCATCGGTTGCCGCATTGTTGATTGATCCGAGAGACTTGATCGAATAAGGTTTTCTATCAATCTGCCTTTCACGCAGAACGTTGCCTGCCTTGAAATGCCATTAAATCAATAATCTTTCAAATCAATATAATCATACAATTCTGATCAATTGGGAGGTGATTCTCTGAGGGCTATGGTGCTCGAAGAATGCAAATCAATCGATCAAAAGCCCCTCAAACTTCTCGAAATTCCAGAACCAGTTCCAGTGCGGAATGAAATAAGAATCAAAATTAAGGCTTGCGGTGTTTGCCACACAGATCTTCATACAGTTGAGGGCGAACTCCCCCTCCCAAAAATGCCTATCGTCCCAGGTCATGAGATAGTTGGTATTGTTGATGAACTCGGTGAAGAATGTCACCGTTACAAGAAAGGAGAACGAGTTGGTGTTGCATGGCTTTATTCCTCGTGTGGTCTTTGCAAATTTTGCAAGATGGGACTCGAGAATTTGTGCGAGAATGCAAAATTCACAGGTTTTCATGTAAATGGGGGGTATGAAGAATACATGATCGTAAGGGAAGATTATGCGTACCCCATCCCAGATAATTTTTCAGACGAGAATGCAGCACCATTGCTTTGTGCCGGTATTATCGGATATAGATCGTTCCGTCTTTCTAATATAAAACCAGGTCAAAAATTAGGACTCTTCGGTTTCGGTGCGTCAGCCCATATTGTTATTCAAATCGCAAATGTCCTCGGATGCGATGTTTATGTGTTTACGAGGAGTGAAAAACATAGAGAACATGCAAGAAAACTGGGAGCTAAATGGGTTGGGGACGCAAGGGACATTTGTCCGGAAAAACTCGACAGTGCTATCATATTTGCGCCTGCTGGATGGATCGTCAGAGAAGCACTCAAATCGCTTGATCGCGCAGGGATATTGGTGATAAATGCGATTCATATGTCTTCGATACCAGAGCTTTCATATAACTTGTTATGGCACGAGCGGAAAATTATGAGCGTTGCGAATGTGACGAGAGAAGATGCAGAACAATTTCTTAAAATTGCTGGGCGAATTCCTATCGAGACAGAAGTTCGTTTGTTCAAACTCGAAGATGCCAATGTTGCACTCGAACTGATGAAGAAATCGGAAATTGAAGGTGCAGCAGTGCTCAGAATCGAATGAGATCTTGACCGCCTTTCTCAATGCACTGGCTTTCATAATACAGCTTGTTGCTTTTTTTTTCATAAATAGATACTATTTTGGAGAACTCGAAGATCTTTCTGTCGTGCATGTTGATTAAAATGTTTCTGATTTGAAAATTATTGTTTTGGTGCTTTAATAAGGATTCTAGCCAGCAATGGATAAATATACAAGATTCTTTTCTTGAAGAGAAAATGATTATTGACTCTCACGTACACATTTGGAAACGGGCGATGCTACCAAATTCGATAATAAGGGCATATCTTGAGCCTTTACTCGAGCTCGACGGTCTCATCGATATGAGTGTCGATAGGGAAAAGGACTGGCCGATGTCTGAAGTTGACGCTGAGATGCTCATATCTTCAATGGATGTCGCTGGCGTCGACAAAAGTGTGATCTTGCCGCTTGACTTTGGAAGAATCGAGGAACCGCGAGTAGATATTGAAACCTATAACGAATGGGTTTTTGAAATCTCTCTCGCTTACAAGGACAGGCTAATCCCTTTTGTTGGCGTTGATCCAATGAGGGGGAAAAAAGCACATGATATTGTTGAAAAAATGGTCAATAAATTCGATGCAAAAGGGGTAAAGATTTACCCAGGGACTGGTTTTCGTCCCGATGATGATTCAATCAAAGAATTTTGGCAGCTTGTTGACAATTTAAATCTCATCGTTGTGTCTCATGCTGGAGCTAGCTGGGGACCCCTTGATGAAAATTTCAATCATCCCATTTATTTCCGGAATATTCTTGAAAAGTTTCCATCAATTAGGATCATCATCGCGCATCTTGGTGGAAAGTGGCGATTCGAGACCTATGAAATGGCAAAAGAATTCAAGAATGTCTATGCAGACTGCTCAGCTCTTCAAGGTTGGCTTCCCTCGCAATCAGATGTAGCGATTTCACGCCTGAAGGAGGCAGCGTCCATCATGCCAGATCGTCTAATCTTTGGTTCAGATTGGCCACTCTTTGATATTAGTTATCCGTATTCTCAATGGGTTCAATTCGTCATTGAAAAGGATTGGGCAAGCGAAGAAATCAAGGAAAGAGTGCTCGGCAAGACCTTTGCTTCTCTGATCTAGTTGTGCCGCGTCTATT
>JANHAK010000160.1 GCA_024464195.1 Methanomassiliicoccales archaeon
GCACAAAAATCATAAGAATTCAATTAACGAAGAGTTATAGAAATAATCATAGTGATCATAAGAGAATATGAAGAGTAAAAAATGAGAGTCTTATAACAATTCTCATCCTCCGAATTGACTCATTGCTTTGTATCGTTCCTCATAAAGGCGCTTGATCGTCTCCAAAGTGTCTGCTTCTTCTGGAGACTTATCATTGCGAATTGACTTGATCCTCGCGAATCTCAATGCAACGCCGGATCGATACCTTGGGCTCTTCTGAATTTCGTCAAATGCGACTTCAACGACGATCTTTGGTTCAACGAAAACCGTCCTCGCCGTTTCTTTAATCTTAATCGATAGAAGACTATTCGTCATCCATTTGAATTCATCATCAGTCAAACCCTTGAACGTTTTTCCAACAATTTCAAAGTCGTTCCCGGACATAGCGGCGAGATAGTAATCGCTAAGCCATCCCTTTCTTCTCCCGTATCCCCAATCCGCGCCTATAATAACGAGATCCAGTGTCATGCAATTCTTAATTTTTAACCAGTGACGTCCCCTCCTACCTATAACATATGGACTGAGGAGGTTCTTTGCGACGAGACCTTCATGACCTTCAGACAGAGAACGTTCGAAAAAGTTTCTGGCCTCTTCACGATCATCAGTCACGATTCTTGGTGCAATCAATTCCGATGGTACTATCTCTTGAAGAATACGCCAACGATCTACATATGGCTTGTCGATAAGAGATCGCCCTTCAAGAAAGAGAATATCAAAAAGGAAGAGCTTGACGGGGACGAGTTTCATCATCTCATCAATTTGATGGCAACGCATCATACGACGCATCAATTCCTGAAAGGGTAGCGGTCGATCGCGAAACCCGATGGCCTCGCCTTCAAGAATGACTGACTGAGCGGGGATTGATTTGAGAACCATCTCAACAACATCTGGTAAACTGCTTGTCAGTTCTGTGAGCCGGCGGCTGAAAATTCTCACAACTTCTCCCGACTTATGAATCTGAACTCTCACGCCGTCAAATTTAAACTCGAAAGCAGCTTTCCCAAGGATTTTCAAGGCTTCATCAGTTGATCGGGCGGTCTCCGCGAGCATCGGTTTGAGCGGTACAAACAGGTTGACACCAAGGGCCTTGATCGCATTCCTTCCTCGCGTCAATGCAGTTTCAGCTACGAGTCCAAGATCCCCTGATATCATGTTGGCCATCCTGATCTCTTCAACTGGAGCAGAAGATGCATGAGCGATCGCCTCGATCATGATACCTTCGTTAGCGCCAATTCTCATATCACCAGAAAGACTCCTCACAACGTATTCTTTCTCTTCTTCAGTAAGCCTTGCCAGGAGACCGCTAAGGTGATCTTTCCTAAATTTTCTCGATCCCCCGCCTTTAGCATCAGCAACTTTACTGATCATCGATGCGAATTCATGAATTGTCAAATTCATTTCAACTGGAAGATGCTGTTGATGAACCATCAGTGCATTAGCAATTGTAGAATATCCCACATGGAGTGCTCTTGACTCAGATTCGGGTACCGGTCTGCCCAGCAAGAATAGAACAGCGGGCTTGATTTCGCTTGAATCTAATCTCTTAAGGAAACTTGAAAGAAGCTCGACCTTCTTCTTTCTGCTTCTTGTCGATTCAATTTCCTTGCAAAGCGATACCAACGATATGAGAGACGTTGGCACGAATTATAAATGATACCTCAATGTCTTCAATCTTCGCGTCTTCTTGGCATCTATCAATTCCTGATTCTCAAACGAGAATCATCGACCACTCACTTTTTCCCAGTCTTTGAGAAAACGTTCAATACCGACATCTGTCAATGGGTGCCTAAACATTTTCTTAAGTACATCATATGGTACCGTCGCGATATGAGCGCCCATCATCGCTGCTTCAATCACATGACCAGGATGTCTAACACTCGCGACTATCACTTCTGATTCAAGGTCATAATTATCGAGGATATCCAGAATTTGTCCGACAAGTTCCATTCCGCTATGGCCAACATCATCGAGACGGCCAACAAATGGCGATATGTATTTCGCACCAGCCTTGGCGGCGAATAGTGCCTGCGCTGGCGAAAAGACAAGTGTCATATTGACCTTAATGCCTTCATCCGACAATTTCTTCGTCGCCTTTAGTCCTTCCTCAGTCATTGGAATTTTTATCACAATGTTCCTGTGAAGGGCAGCGAGAGATCGCGCCTCGTTGATTATTTCGTCTGCGGTGAGACTAACTGCTTCGACACTGATCGGCCCATCGACAATATCACAAATCTGGTGAATCAACGATTTGAACTCAGTCTTTTCTTTTGCAACTAATGTGGGATTTGTTGTCACCCCATCGAGGATACCCCAGCTGGCAACCTCTTTGATTTGTTCGACATTTGCGCTGTCAATGAAGATTTTCATTTCCTTTTCCTCCCTATAACTTCCTTCGCCGCTTTGACAATCTCATCACTTGTGAGACCGTATTTGATCATTAATTCTTCGCTCTCCCCCGACTCTCCGAAAGTATCGGGAATCCCAACTCTTCTCATAGGGACTGGGTAATTCTCACAAAGACATGTCGCAACAGCGCTTCCCAAACCTGATAGGATATTGTGTTCTTCCGCCGTAACAATCGCACCCGTCTTCTGAGCACACCTGATGATCGTTTCTTCGTCAAGCGGTTTGATTGTACTCATATTGATAACAGAAGCCGAAATCCCCATCCTCTTGAGCTCCTCTGCGGCATCAAGAGCAACAGCAACCATCTGACCAGTAGCGATCACCGACACGTCATCGCCCGGAAGCATTTCCGTTGCCTTTCCAATCGAAAACGGTGTCTCCGGGTTTGTCACAACAGGAAAATCCACTCGGCCGAGCCTTACATAGCAAGGTCCTGGCCAATCGACAACAGCCTTGACCGCTTTGTAAGTCTCTGGTGCATCGGCTGGAACTATAATGGTCATATTTGGTAAAGTACGCATCAGTGCGATATCCTCTGCCGTTTGATGAGATGCACCATCCCCCCCAACGGTAATCCCAGCGTGTGTTGCGACGATCTTAACGTTGAATTTCGTATAGGCGATCGATTGTCTGATCTGATCCCAACACCGACCCGTCGCAAAAACTGCGAAGGATGATGCGAAGACGATCTTACCACTAGCCGCCAGCCCAGCAGCGGTTCCCATCATATTTTGTTCTGCAATCCCACAATTGAAGAACCGGTGAGGAAACTTCTTAGCGAATTCCGCAGTTCTTGTTGAGGTGGAAAGATCCGCGTCAAGAACAACGACCTCGGATCTCATCTCCCCTATTTCGACAAGTGCCCGGCCGTACTCTTTTCGCTGGCTGGCGAGCGGTCTCCTCATATCTCCTCCCCCAACTCCCTCAATCCACGCCTAAGTTCCTCTTCGTTCGGTGCCTTGCCATGAAAGCTTACCGAATTTTCCATGAACGAGACGCCTTTTCCCTTAATCGTGTGCGCGATAATTACCGTCGGCTTACCCTTGATCGTTTTGGCTTCCTCACATGCATTCCAGATCTGTCTCATATCATGACCATCGATTTCGATGACATGCCAGCCAAAACTTGCCCATTTCTTTGCCAGCGGTTCAATCGACATGACGAATTCGGTTGGCCCATCGATCTGGAGGCCATTTCTGTCGATAAAAACGGTGATGTTATCGATCTTGTAATGCGCCCCAAACATCGCGGCC
>JANHAK010000161.1 GCA_024464195.1 Methanomassiliicoccales archaeon
CCAGGTCATACAACAGATGCAGTCTCAGCACTTGTCGCGAAGGAAGCTTCTGCAAGCAAGATCATAAACGCCACATCTGTTGATGCTGCGTACTCCGCTGATCCGAAAAAGGTTTCGAATGCGAAAAGGTATGAAAAGTTGAGTTTCAGGGAATTACTTGATCTCGTAGACAAGGGTAGACATGAGGCAGGAACTTCTGACGTTTTCGATAGGCTTGGCGTTCAGATCGCGATGGAAGCGAGAATACCGATTTATATCGTCAACGGAAGGAATCTCGAGGAACTTGAGAATGCAGTTCGAGGTAGAAGTATAAAAGGAACCGTCATTTTTTGATTGAGAATGTGGGCACAGCGATTATTTTGTCTCTTCAAAAACTCATCAGATCGAATGCGGTGTCAATTTGATTGAAATAAAATCGTTTCATTAAGGCGATTGTGTTAGGTTTTATAATGATTGATGTTGATGAGAGAGCATAGGTTGAATAGAAAATCTCCAGCATCAACGATTTCAAGGATGAAGGGGGCTGACGAGATGAAAAAATCTAAAAGGGCGATCCGATCGCTGAGTTCGAAGGAAATGTTGCATCCTGCGCTCATGCTCGGTATTTTTTTCAATTCGATCGGAGTTGCATTAATTCTCCTCACATTTCTTTTACCCTGGGTTGAAATCTCCCGTCCTCACATGGTCTCGAACTTACTCACGGTTAGCGACCTTGTTGGTCGCAGTGAGAATTATCTGATCATGTATTTTCTCATCGTCATTTCTCTGGCAGTTATCATTTTCACGATAGCTGAGATCGTTTCGAAATTTAGCATTCGCCCCCATACTGCTTTCTTGTCAGCAGCATCATTTCTCTCATCGATGATTTGTATAGTCCTTATCGCGATTTCCATCTTGTGGATAACTGATGATTTTTCGATAGGGATTATACCAGGAGTAAAATATGGGGCTGCTGCCTTTGTAGCCGTTTTTGGAAGTGTCCTTGTTTTTGCAGGATCGCTCATCCTTCTTCTTGGTCACGTCGGTCATCGACACGCCACTTCCACATGGCACTCACCCCGACTAGAATTTTCAAAAAAACGTCAGATCACATCTTTTGATGTAAAGCAGGCACCGATGGAGGATTCAGTTCGAGGAAAGACTTGCGTGAATTGTGGATCGCCACTGGATGAAAGCTGGATTGTTTGTCCCATCTGTGGGAGGAGACAGAAATGAAGCTAGAGCTCCTCAAGCGATTCGCTTTCAATCGTTTCTATATTAAGTTTGTTGAGGAGATGCGTCAGTCTTGTGACAATTGAGCGTTTCATCGATTTTTTGTGGAGATATGCGAACTGAGCGCCAGGAGTTCTTTTGTATGCCATTTCAATGATTTCCATCATCTCCTCTTCGCCTGTATTTTCTATTGCATAGTTTGGAATCATGTGCCCGAAGGAAACCTTCTTCGTCAAAGCAACTTCTGTGAAACGAGGTGCATAATGCCCTCCACCAATACCTATCAAGACTGGATTAACAGGAATCTGCAACTCCATGATACTTTTTGCGATTGCGATTGCAGCTTTCTTATTTTCCCACATCGATTCATCGCTTCCGATTTCAACGAATAATGTTGGTTTATCGAGGTAAGGGCCGTGATGGGTCACTTCAAAGGAAACCCCAAACGGAAGTTCTTTTGCGAATTTCTTTAGCCGTCTCAAGATCTCAGTCATCGAGTGATGCGCAGAAGGGACAAGTTCCTTATCAAATCCGCCGTACTCAGCAACACTGAAATTCCCGATTGGATGGACTGTTAATGTATGTATCCCAGATGCTGCTTTATGTCTTGACAAGAAAATAATTTCGGTAATGTCAGAATCAATTGCCTCAGCAATTTTTTGATCGATACAATTGGCATAAAGATGAAGTTGACTTATTGTGACAAGCATATTGTCGCCGCGAACAAAAATCGGATATCCTTCGAATTTGTCAATTTCTGACCATTTAAATAAGGACAAAAGGTTATCTCTAATGTTAACACTGGCTCTATCTGGCGAGCTGCAGATAAGTATCCTCATAGTATCAACGCTCAATGCTCTAACTCACAGATAGATTCACTTCAATTGAATCTTTTCGAACGTTTGCTGTTATTAAGAGTGGGAAAATCGATGAGCGTATGGGTGATTTGAGAAAGTATCCGACATCGGGCAAAACATAGGCAGGGGCATCTTTCGGCACGGTATTTTTTTTGTCTATGCAATTTTGTAAGGCCAAAAATGAACTTTATCTTTTTAGTTCGTGAAGAGGCTGTGTTTCAAACCAATGGCCGAGAATGAAATAATTTGCCATTTTGTTTTGCAATCTCGTTTCACGTTAAATTGTGAAACACTACCGCCTAATTCCACTTGGAAGTTTTTTATCCATTCAAGCATCCTAGTGCCATAAGATTTAAGCATCGTAGGATTCTAGTGCCACCAAAGTCCTTTACAAGAAGATATTTCGTAATCAGGTATGATAATCAAGATAGGTAATGTCTTCCGTATATCTATATATCTGGATATCCGATGAACCATACATGCCCGCTTCACTCACTGTTGCCGAAAGAATCGTTCTCCATCTTTCCCAGTACTCAAAATTTCAGGATGAATACGATGTGCCAATGGAAATCAGCCAAGACGGAATCGCTTCGGCGATAAGGATTTCAAGAGCACATGCAGCGATCGAGCTTAAGAAACTCAAAGAGACTTCGGAAGTCATCGAGCGTCTTGCACATGTCAAGAAAGGGAAAACGAAACGAAAGGTCTATTTTTTGACGCCAAAGGGAGAAGAGCGAGCTCAGAAGATTCGCGAATTCGCGGAGAAGGAAGGAATCGCCATTACGCCGTTATTGGATTTGAGAAAATGTAAAGGCGAAGAGTTGTGGAATTCGATCGATAGTAAGTTCCGACCAATACTCGCGCAGGCCTGCGTATTCAGGAAACCCTTCAGAAGATCAGCTTTACCGGAGACGAGTATTGCTTTACTTCCAACGGATCCAGATGGAATGGTCGAGATCCCGGCGGATCTGAGAAAAGCGATCTTACACCTCATTGAGTCTTCTGACTTGAAACAATACCATAGTTTCGCAGCGGATTACTGGTTGCAGGAAGGCGATTACAGAGAGCGACTATATCATCTAATCAAAGCAGGTAGGACACGTGAGGCAGAAATATTGATTGCAAACAGGCGGCAGTATCTGATTGCTGATGCTGATGAGGACCTCTTTTCGATCGTATCACTCATGACAAACCCATCTGAAAGGTATGCTAGCAAGGTCTACATTTTCACCGCCGAAGTCGCGCTAAGAACCGGTCATAATGATTTTGCAAGCAAACTAGCGAGCAAGCTCGAGCAATTTTCAACGAACAGAGAACAGGCGGAAGGAAAAATGATCAAAGGTCTCGTCGCGCAGGGCAAGAACAACTTCGAAGAAGCACTCCTGTACTTCAACGAGGCGAAGAAATTATTTGGCAATGACAGTCGTAATGTAAGGCTTGAATGTGAGATCGTTGATGCACTCATCGGCCTCAAGCGCTATAATGAAGCAAAAAGCATTTTAGACTCAATTCTACCAATGCAATTGAAAAAGCGAGATCCAGAATTTCTTGACAAGCTCTACTATCAACTCGGTCTGATACAC
>JANHAK010000162.1 GCA_024464195.1 Methanomassiliicoccales archaeon
AATCGTGAACCCGCATGCTACCGCTGCGTGCGATAGAATGATCGGATCCACGTCGATTCTGTCGTGCCCGACATCGACGAACGGGGAGGCGAATCTCTTTGCAGCATTTGCATGCCACTTCATATCCATTCCTGGAAATAGATCTTCGTAGCCCATTATATTCCCCCAAACAGATTACCGCCTTTACAATATTTAAGGATTACTTTATCGCTGATGAAACATTATTTCAAAAAGGATTGTTAAGATATGTTAATATGCAACATCTTTTCATAATATTCACAAATTTGTAATAATGTTACACATAAGCGGCAGTTTTTTTTCTAAATACTCTTGACTCTCTGTTTTAGACATTCAAAACCGGGCTGTAGAATAATAATATTTTACATCAGGAAAATATCTCCATGGCTCTGAAACAAGAAAACATAAGATTTCACGCCAAATGGAAGAATTGAAATCACACCGAAATTTTGAGTGTTCGGTGAGCTAAAGAATCTATATGCCGATTGGGATATTTTGATGAGTTTTGCCTACTCATCCTTGACATAAATAAGTGAATTGCAAAGCGGACGAAATACGCCTATTGGAAGCTGAAAACGCAATTCGAGAGAGATCACCACTCGATTTAGACCAACAATAACAAGAATTGTTGTTCTTATTGGTAAACTTCACCCCTCTTCTTAAAGAGATAACGTTCTGCAAGCTCATCGAAATTTCGAAGTTCACCGGGGCTCAAGTCATAAGAAATATTCTTCTCTTGAAGTAATGCATACAGCCTACGCGCTTCTGCTCGCTTTGATGAATATCTTATTAAAAGATTTCCCACCCTTTCAAATTCTGCGTAGGCATCAAATCGCTCTATAGCAATTCTTGCATTGAGATCCATTAATTCCTTAGTTTTTGATTTGATTTTTGAATTCAACTCGGAAAATGACGATTCCATTTTTGCATGGGAAACGGCAGAGGTCCATTTTTCAATGATTTTTTCGACAACTTCCAACCCGACCGAAAAACACAGCTTTGCACTCTCAATCTCGTTCATCTTGGTTTTTTTGGAGACCCGTTTTATGAGTTCTCGTAGGTCATTATCGATTAATATATCAACAGATATCGATTTCAAACAAGCTCACCACCAATCAGCTTTTGGGAGATTCGTTTCTTAACAAGATTTTCATTCGCTCAACAATTTTCTCCAACATTTCAATGTGGTACTCAATTATCACTTCGTCTTCTGCGTATACAGCCCTGGCTGAATGGATCTCATTCAACTCACTTGCAGCAATCGCAAGCGCGTGATCAAGTTCAATCAACTTTTGGGTCTTTTTTGTCAACATTTCTTCAGGGGTACAACCAAGAACTTCATCTGATGGCATTCCCAAAATCGCCCTTGCTCCCATTTTTGTGATGGAAACCGCAGAAAGGTCAAGCGGAACGTCCATGTTTTGCAGGTCATTAAATTTTGAAATGATCTCGTTGTCAAAAACAAGGTTGAGAGTATTGTTTACGATATTTTTACTAAACTTCTCCTGCCGCTTTCTAAAAGGATTCAATCCAAATACACCTCCGTATTCATATTTTGCTATGAAGCTGGATATAGGATCACGGCCATTTCACCAGAATAAATTCAAAATCCATCGGAACTCTTGATCTAGGTCTCTAATAATCCCATTCACAGCAGCCACCAAACTGTTGAACTCATTGTCAACGTCGTGGCCTTCCAAGATCCTTTTTCGTGCTCCTTCAATTTCTTTGATAATCCGTTCTCCAGCAGCCTCAATCACGGAAACCATCACATTCGCCATCCTTCACCATCAATATGGCCATCTTATCACAAACCATAATTAATTGAATAAATCACTGGCCACTGCTCCAATTTATCAACATTCCAAGACCTGAGAGTCTCTGAGACAACCCTACAATTTCCTTTTAATGGAAAATGGATTATTTCTACACCAAATTCCTCCGTGAGAATATGATGCATAGCTGCATTTGACATGAGGGGGTGTCGCGTCAGCGCACTTTGAGATTTCATTCCCGATACTATCCCCCTCGAACACAGTTTCTCATAAAACTGGGCATAGAGCAAATTTAAGATACGCCTTAAAATTTCATTTTGGCAATATTTAACTGCATCTGTCTCGTTCGGATGCTCCTTTTCCTGCATTTTCTCACTTGAAGGAATCAATTCCATGTTACTCGCCTGCTCCGATTTCCACGCTCATCGAGTTTAGTCTGTCAATAGCCTCCTTCACAGATGCACGGAGTTCTGCCAATTCCTTAAACTTCGAATTCTTTTCAAACTGAGCCTTCTCTTTCATAATCTCTATCGACTCAACTGCCTTTCTCATAATATCCAATGTTATCTGCATTCTTGCGATTATTTCACTCTTAACGAGCCTTATTCCTTCATTTAGCCTGTATGCGTAATCGTAACGCAATTTTCCAGAATATTTATCCATTTCACTCGTTACCACATTACTTACCCGCTTCAAGAGTACGCGAATATAGAGGGGTTTTGGAAGAACATATGGAATTTCTAATGGGATTATACCCTCATAGTCGAATAGTCTGACTTCATCAAAATACACTCGACTCTTACATATCGAGAAATCAGATTCTTGATAGCTCGGCATCTGCACTTGAAAAATCCTTCCGACCTCCTCCCTGAAGTCCGTATGAATTTTCTCAAGTTCCCGTTCCAAAGAAAATGTAATATCCTGGATTGCCTTCTGGAGATCGAGTTCCAGGCGATTTAGAATGGGGCGAACTTCTTGTTCAACCGATTCTGTAATAAATTTTTCAATCCGAGGGACAAGATCCTTCTTTTTGCATTTTAAGAATTCACTATTTACATAATTGCTGATTCGGTCGAGTAGTCTCGGTACTATCTCGTTAATATGACTAGATATCATCGCCTCTGCTTTTTTCACTGCCTGTTCACATCTGGCCGCAATCACGTGATCTAATTCAGAGATCCTGTTATTAACTCTCTCAATTTCTTTCTTGAGCCAGGTCATTTTCTCTTGGATCTCATTGATTGGCTGTTGAAGCATTTTCAATTGAAGATCAATCAATGTTAGAAGATCAGAGGCGTTTCTAATTCCCTTTTTTATAGCTGATTGAACAAATACTCTTCCTCTTTCATTCAAAAGGAATTCTTTGAGACGGTTACTGAATTCGATAAATCCGCTATTACTTAATTTTAATTTATCCCGATCACGAAATGATAAAAGAGCCAATTTTGAAGATAAAGGGTAGAGTTCGAGACTATTTGTGTTCAAAAAATTCGCGATCACGGATCTCGTATAAGCTATTGCTTGAGGGATATCTCTTCCATCGACCAAATCCATTTTATTCAGAACGATAAAGACTTTATTGACAGTTTGACACATTTCTGAGAGGAAATTGATTTCTTCATTGCTAATAGGTGGATCGACACCAGTAACGAAGATCGCGGCGTCTATTTTGGGGAGAAACCTGTAGGTATTTTGCGTGCTTTGAACATGAACGGATCCTATTCCTGGGGTATCGACAAGCACCACTCCCTGCCTCAGCAATTCATTATTAACATAGACTTGCACCTCAGTTACTCCCTTTTCATTATTGGGATTACCTTTTTCTGTTGTGAAAGACTCAAGTTCGCTA
>JANHAK010000163.1 GCA_024464195.1 Methanomassiliicoccales archaeon
GAGAACTGAATTCTATTGAAAGCGGCAGGAAAAGCCCGACAGATCGCCCGTGTGGTACCTTGAATACTGCGCCGAATGAATGACCCATTGAATGTGAAATGCTCAACTGCGCATTACCAAAAGCAAGTCCAGCCATCGTGGCAGCCGAGTGCATTTTTGATCTTGCCTCGATTGACTCACCATTCTTGTATACTTCTGGAAGATAACGAAAGACAAGCTGAATGGCTCTGAGGGCGAGTGCCTCGGAGAAATCGTTCCTATAATCGCTCACGTAAGTCTCAATTGCGTGGGCCAAGACATCAAGACCTGATTGGGCCGTCAAATGCGGCGACATTGATGCTGGCATTCTTGGGTCTAGAATCACAATGTCAGGCACAAGTTCTCGGGACGCAAGTTCCATCTTCAGTGCCAATTGGGCATCCGTTACAACAGTCGCCCATGTCGCTTCTGATCCCGAACCACTTGTTGTCGGGATGCATATCAATTTTGCTTTCTTTCTTAAACCTAGTTTTTCAAACGGATTTATCATTTCCACAGCTAGATCGGGTCTCTCATAGAGAACCCACATCGCCTTAGCTGCGTCCATACTGCTGCCTCCACCGACGGCAACGATCCAGTCTGGACCAAATGACGCCATTTTCCTCGATCCATTGACAACCGTGGCAATCGATGGTTCGGGTTCAACTTCGTTAAAGACTTCAACATCAAGACCCGCTTGCTTCAACACATCAGCTACCCTTTTCAGGATTCCTAATTTCTCGACTGATTTTCCGCAGACGATGAAAACCCTCTCGCCCTCAATATCTCCAAGATACTCGAGCGCCTCTTCGCCAAAAGCAATTGTCCGGGGACTCGTAAACTCCCACATCGTTTCACCGCAACAATCAATGTCCCTATTTTTTCAGGGGGCAGGCATTTCAGTGGGGACCCTTCTGGCATTTTTCGCAAACTCGGTCGACGCAGAGGCATATCTCAGGATTTTCATCATATTGCCAGTGATCTTTAACTTGCGGCCTAACAATGCCCGCACGGGATCCATTTCCCCTGAAATCACCTTAATCCAGTTTTTGAATTGTCCTTCGATCACGAATTCAGCTTTCTTGGCATTTCGATCAGGAAGCATGCTCCAATTTCTGCACTGGCCGTGCCAAAGGTCCATATAAACAGCGACATCTTTTTCAACTTCAGGACCAGCGTTAACGACGAGAATCATATCCCCTTCCCAATCTTTGGCGGCCTCTTTGTATATCTCATTTTTATTAAGTTCATCAACAAATCTTGCCATCCACTCCTCGGTCGGAAATTTCAATTTAATTTCAGACAAAAAATCCACCAAATAAACACTTTTTTCAAACTATATAGTTGTATTGTTCGTTGACGAATTCACTGATCAATTTATTCATGCTCTATTAGGGCGTCTTGATTCTTTCAAATCAGCGCAATCCTCGTCGATCTGGCATTCACGCTGTCCCTCAAAACAAAGGTCCACGTAGATTATTATTGATCAGTGACCCCTATGCGCTTCTCATAAGCTCGTGCAGGGGGCTCTGTTTTCGTATAAAATCGATGGAAAAGATTAAGATCGTGTACACGTGAAAAACCAGGGATTTCAAGGGCAAGCATGCTGAAAGCGATTTTGTAAATCCTGATTATTTATGTAACGCGTTTATGTAATAAAACGCGCAAACTCTGCTTCTTTAGGCGCTTCATTGAATGAGATTCTTCATTAATTAAGGCGCCGAGGGGGAGATTCGAACTCCCGTGGTGCAGAGCACCACCGGCTCTCAAGGCCGGCGCTGTGATCCGGGCTTAGCTACCTCGGCAACGATGATAACTTCCTTCATCAACTCCATCATATTAGATTTTCCGATTGTGGCCTTAGATAATCCGCTCAAGTTTTCCAGCTAGTAGCATTTCAAGATCGAATTCCATCGCAACTGCAGGATAAGCAAGCGTGAAATTCGTCAGAACTTCGGGATGGATTTCCCCGAAATGGCCTATGATCTCATCGCCCCTTAATACAAAAGCCTGTCTTCCATCAACGTACATGCCAAGACTAGCAGGTTTCAACACAAATTCGATTTGGCAATCCCGCAGAATGCTTTCAACAATCGACTTCATCTCGGTGAAACCAGCCTTCGCGTGCAGCGAGACCGCTGCGATGTGCTTTCTACGCTTTGTCCCGATCACCACATCGCCAATCTCAAAGACCCTTTGAGGAAGATCGCGATGCTTACTTTTTTTCAGCAGAGATAGCAGACTCGGCAGGAGATGAGTTCTCAGACAGGTATGATCCTCGCTAATCGGATTGAGGATCTCAACGGACTCCCCCGCTTCGATTCTCATCTTTTCAAATTGTTCTCTTGGACTTGAGAGTGTAAGTGTCGTCACCTCAAGATATCCGTGACCTATCATGATATCTCTGAGGAGGGAGCTTGCTTTTTCAACTGGTCGCTCACTGCCGATCGTCTGACAACGAGGAAGAACTCCTCCAAACGATTCATAGCCATAACCGATCGCAACGTCCTCAATAAGATCAACGGGATGAAGTATGTCCATTCTCGTCGCAGGTACAAGAACCTCTATGACGTTGCCTTCGCACTGGCAGCCGTATCCCATTTTTTCCAAACATTGCGCAATCGCTTTCCCATCAAGATCAAGGCCAAGATGTTTGTTGCAATCTTCGACGTGCAAAATCATCCTTCGAGGTTCGAGATCTGGCGTGACGATGCACTCTTCTCCCTCGAGAACAATAGACTCAATGTTCGATCCCCATTCCGCCAGGGCCGTTGCAACGATGTTCAGCGTACCTGATATCGCATGGAAGTCGGTGCCGGTCACATCGATAAAGATGTTTTTTGTCTTTTCTGTCACAAGAGTCAGCTCTCCGTTAATGATTGGGGGAAAAGAAAGCACCTGACCGCGCCGATCGAGAATAATTGGATACTTTTCCTTTCCTTCGAGTATGTAACGATATTCAATCCCCTTCTCATGTTTTTCAAGAATCTCTTGCAGGTTCATCATCTCATTCTTGCCCAAAGGAACAAATGAAATCTCGTCGGGTCGCACCGCCTTATAGGTAAAAGGGGGCTCAACATTGTCTAGATCGTGAATACCAATCGAGACCTTTGCCCTCTTTCTCCCAATAGTCAGATGGAGCTTTTCCTGAAGTCCCATGAGCGATCGGATGAGCTCATCGGACATTTTCACGTTTCTCACAACACCTCCGACGAAGAACGGCCTCACTTCTTTAATACTCTTGTCGACCTTCATCACAATTCTCGATTTGCGAACCTCATATTTCTTAAGACCAGGCTCGAAACCAAGAAAGGACCTCAGCGCCCTCGCAATGCCTTCAACGCTGTATAAATCTGGTCGGTTCGGAAAAAACTCCATCATGATCTCTCTTGTTTCAGAATCATATCCATGAAAATCTGCACCCATCATCGGCAGTTTCTCTAAAATCGTGTCTAGCGGAATTTCGCGACCGATGAGCCTGATGAGATCGTCGTATTTGAAATTAATAACTGGCATGGCGGGGATGCCATAGAGATGACATTATTTATTCTTTTCTTGAAACGGCCAGAAGAACGATGTCACCAACATTGGTGCCCGTTGGCCCCGTGAAGATGAGACCGC
>JANHAK010000006.1 GCA_024464195.1 Methanomassiliicoccales archaeon
ATTTCTGGAGGGGATGACTCTTCAATCGACATTCTCACAAAGATGATCGAATCCTCTGAAACTCCAATAGTTCTCGCCGGGCGCGGGATTTTAAGGGCGTGTGCACAGGATGAGTTCAGAGAATTTGTAAGGTCGCTCAACATCCCGGTCGCCCACACATGGATGGGGAGCGGCTTGATTCCATTCGATGACCCCCTCAGTCTTCACTCAGTTGGATTAAGAACCCACGATTTCATGAGAAAGGCGTTTGAGCTTTCAGATCTTGTAATTGCTATCGGTTACGATATACTCGAGTTCCAGCCTGTTTTTTGGAATATCGGGATAAAGAAGAAGATCGCTTATATTGGCGTTTCTCGCGCGGAAACAGCACCGAAGTTCAGTCCAGACATTCAGTTGGTTGGTAACATGAAGAAAATCTTGTCACTATTAGCATCATGCAACGTAAGAAAAGACAACTGGACTTCTGAATTAAGGGAACAATTGCATCGAAGGATATTTGGTCTACCCCCAGATGAAAGTCCTGTCAAACCTCAACTCGCTGTGCGTGCAATCAGGGACTGTCTTGGAAAAAAGGACATCGTTGTTTCGGATGTTGGAGCACACTTGCTTTGGATGGAGAAACTGTACCCAACATATGCAGAGAGAACACTGATCGCATCCAATGGACTACTTCCGATGGGTATCGCTGTTCCAGGCGCGATCGCCGCAAAGCTGATATGCCCTGAGAAAAAAGTCGTTGCAGTTTGCGGAGACGGAGGATTTTTGATGACTTCTTCCGAACTCGAAACCGCATCGAGACTGAAAACGCCGTTTACAACGGTAATATTCAATGACGGTGGATTCGGTATGATAAAAATCCGGCAACTGAAAAATTTCGGAAGAACGATTGGAGTTGACTTTGGGAATCCTGATTTTGTCAAATATGCAGAGTCATTTGGCGCGAATGGATACAAGGTTTCAACGGCAAAGGAACTCAGCGAAGTTCTGATGAATTGCCTTAACAATGATGAACTCTCTGTGATCGATGTTCTAATTGATTACGATGAAAACGCGCATTTGGTTGAATGAAAAGAACCAGTATCACTGAAAGAATAAATGTTCACCTTTTAAATGATGCTGGCCAATAAACGTGATTAAAAAGATTAAAATAAAGACCCCTCAATACGCAGACCAATGAATACCTCGGAATACGAACTTGAATATTTTAAAAGCAAAGGCTTCACAAGGAAAAAATGTAGCAAGTGTGGCCGATATTACTGGACTCTTGGGTCGTGGGAGACTTGTGGTGAGCCCCCCTGCGAAGAGTACACATTCATTGGAAACTCGCCAATGAACAAATCTCTTACCCTCCATGAAATGAGGGAGACATATCTTAGATTCTTTGAGAAACATGGACATACCCGTATCAACCGGTATCCAATCGTTGCCAGGTGGAGAGATGACGTTTTTTTCACTCAGGCATCAATATACGACTTTCAGCCTTGGGTGATTGAGGGTGTAGTGGATCCGCCTGCAAATCCGCTCGTCATTTCACAGACATGCGTTAGATTTAATGATATTGATAACGTTGGAAAGACTGGGAGACACTTTACTTTTTTTGAAATGCTCGCTCATCACGCATTTAATAAGAGGAACAAAGAGATATATTTTAAAGATCGGACTGTGGAACTTTGTCAGGAATTCTTTACGAGTTGTCTCGGTGTTTCGCCGGAGAAGATGAGATACATAGAGGAATGGTGGGAGGGAGGAGGTAACTCGGGTCCTTGTCTTGAAGTTATTCTCGATGGTGTTGAGCTAGCCACACTTGTGTTCATGATGTATAAAGACGAACCTGATGGAAGAAAGCCGTTGAGCATGACTGTTGTTGACACGGGATACGGTCTCGAGAGGATTACATGGGTTTCGCAGGGGACATCCTCAGCGTACGAAGCGGTCTTCGGACCAGTGCTTCAGTACCTCAAGGAAATCGCAGGCATATCCACCGATTCAAGAATTCTCGAAGAGTACTGTAAAGTCGCTGGCATGACCAATGCCCGTACCGCTGCGGATATCAAGAAAATTAGAGAGATGACGGCAGAGCGAATAGGGATATCCTACGGAGAGCTCATTCAGTGTATCCGACCTCTCGAGGACATTTATGTGATCTGTGATCACACGAGGGCTCTGGCATTCATGCTCAACGATGGCGTCGTACCATCAAATGTCAGAGAAGGCTATTTTGCGCGATTACTGGTTCGAAGAGCACTTAGGGCAATGCGCGATCTGGGTATCAACATCCCGTTGTCAGAAATCGTCAACAAGCAGATTGATTTCTTCAGCGCCGTTTTTACTGAAATGAAGGAAAATAAAGAAGACATTTTGGGACTCGTTGATTATGAAGAAGAAAAATATAAAGAAACACTCGCAAGAGGAAGACAACTTGTCTCGAGGATCACTAAAAGTCTCGGACCCGGGGAACGCATTTCAACTGAAATGCTCATAGAACTTTATGACTCACACGGTTTAAATCCCGAAATTGTGCAGGAATTTGCATCCCTTCAAGTTGATATCCCAGACGATTTCTACATCCGGGTTGCGGCAAGACATGAGAAACCTGAAGTGATGAGGGAGGAAGACATTTCAACGGAATTGCCTGAAAATCTCCCAGAAACGAAACTTCTATATTACGAAGATCCAGAACTCCTCGAATTTGAAGCGACGGTCATTGCGAAGATCGACAAGGGTGTTATTCTTGATAGAACTGCATTCTATCCTGAAGGGGGAGGACAGGAATGGGACACAGGTACGCTAAACGGCATGAAGGTAATCAGAGTGCTGAGAAAGGGAAATTCAGTGATTCATTTCCTGGAAGGTGACTTCTTCCAAATCGGAACGAAAGTCAAAGGAATCGTCGATAGGAAGAGAAGGATGCAGCTTATGAGACACCACACGGCTGCTCATCTCATCAATGGCATTACAAGAAAACTCCTTGGAAATCACGTATGGCAAGCTGGTGCGCACAAGTCTGAAGATTTTGGTCGCCTTGATATCACTCATCATCAGAACTTAACTAGAGAACAGATCAGCGAACTCGAAAAAGAAGTTAATCGTATTGTTCTTGAGAATTTACCTGTGAGGATTAAGATGATGTCGCGAGCTGAGGCAGAAAAGTTGTATGGATTCCGTTTATATCAGGGAGGAGTGGTTCCGGGTGCGATTATAAGAGTCGTAGAGGTCGAAGGACTCGATGCTGAGGCTTGTGGTGGCCTCCACTGCAAAAACACTGGACAAGTTGGGCTTGTTCGTATTTCAAAAACAAAACGAATTCAGGACGGTGTTGTTCGCATTGAATATTCCGTTGGAATGTCTGCGGTGGAAAACGTGATCAGAGATAAGGAAATCGTTTGGATGCTCTCAGAAAAATTAAGAACGACGCCAGAACAGTTGATATCAATAAGTGACAAGATTCTCGAAGATTTAAAAGAGACAAAAAGAGCATATGAGAATCTGAGAATAGCCTATAATAATAACATTCTCAGCCGTTTACTAGAGAACGCCGCTATTATCGATAATATGAAAATTGTCGCATACCGCGTAAGGGAATTCGAAGATCCTGTAGAGATCTCCAAAGCACTCGCGACAAGAGAGAGTGTTTTGTCCGTAATTGTAAGTGCTGAAAAAAATCCAAGAATCTTAGTTTCGTGCGGCGAAAATGTCGGGATCGACTGCAGATTAATTCTCAAGGAGATTACGGCGATGGCGGGCGGCGCTGGTGGTGGGAAAAAGGATTTCGCTCAAGCAGGTGGCTTACAAGAGGAAATGGTTGATGAGGTTTTGCGGAACGTACCAGAAATTGTGAAAAGATTGATGTCGGGATGTGCTTGATGAAATGAACGATAAGAGGTTGACTGAGAGACTCAGAATTTATTCAAAGGTAACGAAACTTGATGCGATTCTTAGACGATATTTCATAATTGGTGCATTCGATGGTGCTTTAACGATTCTAGGAGTGATATTAGGAGCTGCATCGACTGGACATTTGAACAGAGAGATCGTTTTGAGCGCTGGCATCGGAGGAAGTATTGCGCTTGCGGTTTCCTCAATTGTTGGTGCATACGAGGCCGAAAGGGTGGAGTCAAGAGTTGTCCAGATGAAGATTGAAAAGGCAATGTTGTCAGAGATCTCTGGAACGGAATTCGACGAGGCCCTCAAGGCTTCTACAATCATTTCGGCAATTATTCATGGCATCGCCCCATTAATTGCTGCTCTCGTGCCGATCGTTCCGTTCATGTTCTTTGATGTGAGGACCGCGGCATTTGTCTCGATTACAATCACACTCTCATTCCTTTTCATTATGGGCTTCTATTTTGGAAAGTTAGCTAGTGAAAGAATGATACTCAGTGGGTTGAGGTTTGTACTCGTCGGCATATTAACGGCTCTGATCATTGTGATATTTTTCGGTGGCCATTGAGTCTCGGTCGGCATGAGATATCTCACATGCGGTGTAATACATGCTTTTATCATTCTATCGAAGAATTTTAATACTGGGCGAACAACATCGATACAGAAACTCTTAAATACGAACTTGCGTGTAGGGGAGTTGCTCCGCAAGTACATGATCGTTTAATTGACATATGGAGGTAGGCGATTTGGTCGAAACCAGCGGAACACAACAGATGCAAAAAGACGATTTCAAATACATTGTCCGGATCGCAAATACCGATCTGGATGGAAACAAAGGTGTTGTCGTAGCACTGCAAAGAATCAAGGGCGTCGGTAACCGAGTAGCTGAGATCATCGCAAGAAAAGCTGGTGTGAGCAGAATCGAAAAGATCGGTAGCCTACCGGATTCAAAGATTGAAGAAATTGAGAAACTGCTCCAGACATATGCAGATTTTGTCCCCGGTTGGGCCGTTAACAGACAAAATGATTTTGAAACAGGTCTTGATATGCATCTGGTCGGCGCTGATTTAGAATTGTTCAGGAAAGATGATATCAATAGGATGAAGATGATCAGATGTTACAAGGGAATCAGACATGAAATGGGCCAGAAAGTCAGAGGACAGCGTACGAGATCAAATGGCAGGACTGGTCTCACGCTTGGTGTGAGTCGACAAAGAACACAACCAGCAAAAGCTGAAAGCAGCGAAAAGAGTGGGAAGAAGTAGGTGTTTAGATGGGCGATCCGAAATTCCCTCGTCGGACTTATGATACGCCTTCCCATCCATGGAAGGCGGATCGAATAAAAGAGGAGACAGAGCTCGTCAGAATGTACGGGCTTAAGAACAAGAGAGAGATCTGGAAAGCCAAGTCGATTGTGAGAAATCTCAGACGGCAATCAAGAAATCTACAGGCGAGACTGAGATTCGGAGAGGAACAGGCACGTATCGAGACGCAGAATCTCCTGAAAAAGTGCGGCATGATTGGACTATTGCCCCTCGATGGTTCGACACTTGACGACGTGCTCAGTTTAACGACTGAATCCATACTGAACAGACGTCTTCAGACATTGGTATATAACAAAGGACTTGCCAACACGATGGAACAGGCAAGGCAATTCATTGTTCATGGACACATTTTCGTTAATGGTAGGAGAGTCACCGTTCCAGGATACATTGTGCGTAGGAACGAGGAAGACAAAATTGCGTTCAATCCGGCTTCCCCACTCGCGGACGAGCAGCATCCCATGAGGCTCCTTAAGAAGAAATCCAAGGAAGAGAAAGCTATCGAAAAGGCAGCGGCAGAGAAACCAAAGATTCCAAAGAAGATACTTAAGGTCAAGGAAGTCGTCGAGGTACTTGAAGAGAGCGGCGAAGCCCTTGAAGAACTTGACATTGATGAGAGCGAAGTTGAAACAGAGGAGGCTAAATAATGGGGAAATGGGGAATTGCTCATATCTTTGCAAGTTACAACAATATCATTATTACACTAACTGACATAACGGGAGCGGAAACAATCACCAAGTGTTCTGGCGGTATGGTGGTTAAGGCCGCGAAGGATGAAGCATCGCCCTACGCCGCTATGAGAGCAGCCGAAAGGGTTGCTGAAATAGCTAAGGAAAAGGGTATCGAAGGGATACATGTGAAAGTCCGCGCACCAGGTGGTAACAAGTCTCTTTCGCCTGGACCGGGAGCTCAGGCAGCAATTAGGGCGCTTGCGCGCGCAGGGCTTAAAATCGGACGCATCGAGGACGTGACACCAATACCCCACGATGGAACGAAGAAGAAAGGTGGCCGAAGAGGAAGACGTGTTTAGAGGCGGCAACCTATGGAGATCAAAATACTCGAATTGATGGAAACAAAGGCAAGATTCATTCTTTCTGGGACAAGGCCTGAGGTCGCGAACGCTTTGCGTCGATGTCTTGTTTCCGAAATACCAAAGATGGCAATCGACACGGTGGAATTCCATCTTGGTCCTATCAGAGATGAGGAGGGCAACGAATATGAGAGTGTCAGCCCTCTCTTTGATGAGATCATTGCTCACAGATTGGGAATGGTTCCTATACCAACGGATTTAGGTCTCTTTACCTTCCGAGAAAAATGCACTTGTGGCGGAGAGGGGTGTCCTAACTGCACCATCATGTATTCACTCAACAAAAAGGGACCCTGTGAGGTCTATTCTGGTGATCTTGAACCCCTCGGCGGAAATGAGCTGAGAGTCAAAGACGAATTGATCCCTATTGTTAAACTTGGTCCAGGACAAGCACTTTTGATTTATGCATCGGCACAACTTGGCACGGCTAAGCAACATGCAAAATGGCAGGTTACAAGCGGTGTTGGATATAAGTATTACCCAGAGATCTCTATCGATTACGGCAAATGCGAGGGCGAAGATGCTTGTATTGAGGCGTGTCCCCGCGGCTGTTTTGGCAAGAAGGACGGAAAAACCGTTGTCGTCGACCAAGAAGCATGTGTTCTGTGCATGGCATGCGTCGAAAAATGTGCCAACAAAGCGGTGACCGTTAAGGGAAATCAAGAAAAATTTATCTTCGAATTTGAAACAGACGGATCCCTCAGCGCTGAAAAGACACTCCTTACGGCTCTTGAAATCATGGAGAAAAAATTTGAGGAATTCAGGGAATTAGTCTCCTCCTTCGAAAGTCAATAAAGAATCACATGAAATCGGTGAGAGTGCACTTCTTTACTTTATCATTCTCAAACAGCGAGTTGATGGAATTTTCGATGAGTGCGATTCGTTGCAAGGTGTAATTTGGCAGACCAAACTTCTTTCCAATCTCCTTCGTGATCTCAAGGTATTTCTTGATGCTCTTTTCGTGCACAGTCAGAGTGAGGTTGGCACCGCAATAACATTTGCCTCTCAGTGGCATTCTACGATAACTCGCATTGCATTTTGTGCATCTGAGACGCTGACCTGAAAAACTATTCAAGTTGCCGATCATATCAGGCAAGAAATGTCTCGTGATCACTCTATAGACAACGTCGGTCTCGTCGACTGCCCTGATCTTTTTCGCCAATTCAAGCTGTGCATTCATTTTATCGATCATCGTTTCGAGGATCTTGTATGACGATTCTTTCGGACCCTCAGCGATATCTCTTGTATCATGTGTAAAACCGAATCCTTCGTACTGAAGAACTGAACCAATCCTATTCGCGATAAGATCCATCATTTCCTGGATTTCCTTTGGATGTTTGAAAGACATAGAGGCTTCATAAAACTCTAACGGATACTGCCATCGCACGTCGAGATTATGTGCTTCCTTATCGATTTCATTCGGATCGATGCGAGTCGTGAGAACGAGTGGAGCGTCCATCAAGCCACCTCTCCTATCAGGAAGAAATGATCTGGAAAAGTTGATCAATGCGTCAAGAAGGAGAATGCAACTGTCTTCATCACCATCCGCATTTCGCCTCTTTGCCGCATGGAAGAATGGATGGCCATAACCAACGTTCGCATCTGTAAATCCGATGATCCTGCATAGCACGCCTCCAGACGTGTGAGGTGCTAAGCCGATTGCTAGATGCCCGATCAAATCTGATCGGTGATTGGCATTGTAATATGGATTAAGACCATAATGGTCTTGTAGAAGTTCATCGACGAATTTAGCAACCTTCACGAGATAATCTCCACAAGAAGACGAGGGGATTATATCCTGAACTTTCAGTTCGCAAAGTTGTGTGTCGTCGATTAGTTCATTGCCAAACGCGTCCTTCATATATCCTAGGGATCGAGCCTTTTCAACCGTCAGCCCGATCTCACGCGGTCTGAAATGCGTGAGTGGGACATCCGTCATATCAAATCGGATTGTTCCATCTTTAAACACAAAAACGTCGTGTTTCGCCCTTAAAATCCCCTTCTCAATTGCCTCTGGGGTCTTGTTTCTAGAGATCATCCCCTGAACGCCTTTGATCTCTGGTAGGCTTCTTTCTCCGAGACGTTCTATTGCCTGCTTGAGAATTTTGGATATCGGAATGCGCTGGAGTTCGGGATCGCCAGAAACGACCGTATGAGATCCGCACTCACACACACACAGAAATGTCTTTTTTCCGCATGCTCTGCACTGTCTGACTCCCACCTCCACCTCAATCTCTTCTTCAGTCGCTGCCTCACTCAATAATCTTTGTAGACCCCCACTCTGCCCAAGAGGAAAGAGGATGTGAGGGGGTGGTCGCATTTTTCTTTCCTTGGCTTTCTCTGGTCTTGCCATTCTGGCACCGATCCTCGTTACTGCCCGGGGCCGTACCGTAATTCCCATCGCCCTTGAAACGGCGGTCAATGGATCTTCGCCCTCGAAGACCGCGATCTCTACAATCTTCTCACCATGGTGGCTAAGACCGAGCCCGGCGAGAACCGGTTCGGCATATTTTTCCAAAATAACAAAGTCGTCAACAACTCTGTGCAGAGCTCCCAGTCTTTCGAGTATGTTCTTTATTTTAACATCTCTCTTGATCCAAAGGGTACCGTGTTGCCAAATTGCATTTTTCAATAGATATGATCGCAAGTCTCTCAAGCCGTCTATCTCAACATCTGACCAAAAAAGATTGAATTTCGGATGTAGAGGGACATCATAAGTTCTCGAAATTCTTACCGCTTCCTCGAAATCCGGATCTATCCAGTTCTCCGGCAGATCACCGCATGCCCTCCTGAGCTCTTCTCTATACCATTCTAAAGAGTATGCACCAGGAACCAATACATGATTGTTTTCGACAAACTCCCCGAAGGAGATTAGAATCTCGCCTAGATCGACGATCTCCTTAATCCTACCTCGGATCTTTTCGAACTCATCTACGGAATTGACCTGAACAAGATCGCCGTTATCGAGCAATACGATCGGCCCTTCAATCGAATCACAGGGTGTCGCCGCACCTGCTTTCCCAGGCCTCTCGAGTTTTATTTGTGTACCAACTGCAATGAATTCATCGAGTGCATACATTGTGGCCGGATTCAAACCGATAGCCGCGAGTCCCGTTGCTCTCCCGCGACCGTATCTTAATCTGAAGCCACCAACTCTCGAGGGATGCGCAAGAACAGGTCTTCCGGCAACAATATCCTTGAGATATTTATAGTCTGGTGCGATTTTGGTGGACTCTGATTCTTCCGAGGACTTTTTCTTAAGATCGAGGTACTCATTGATGAAATCCCAACCATCAATCCCCAGAAGCTTAACATGTTTCTGGATCTTTGGTGCCTTTTGACACAAACCTTCTGCGATGACAAGACAAGCACCACCCCTAACCTTGTTTGTTTCAACTCTAGGAAGGTCCCTGTAACCGGATATCTCAACGTCTTCGGTTCCTTCACCATCGATGCAAACAGGACAGTTTTTAACAATTAATTCGATTTCTTCATTTGATGGCGTGTACTGCAAATGCTGGCATTGCTTGTAAAGCGGTATTTCTTCCTTGAATCGCTGAACTTCGCCATGAGTAGGTTGATATCGCCCAATCCCAAATTCCCGTCTCACTACATCCCCTATAAGTACACTCAAGGCCTGTCCCGTGCCTCCAGCTGATCTGATAGGGCCAGCAAACAAAATCGCGAGATACTCGCTTCCGTCGGAATTGCGACCGATTTTTACTCCAGCAATACCCTCGAGGGGAGCTACGAGAATTCCTTCAGTGAGAACCGCAAGTCCCACACGAATCGCCCTATCGATCGCTTCTTCTCTCGACTTCGCAGGTCTGTTTGCGATTTCTCTCGCGACAAGTAACGAGACTTCTTCCCTATCATGACGTGAGCTCAATTCTCTAATTTTCTCGGCAATACCTTCGACGTTCCAAGATGAGAGAAGCTTCTCAACTCTCGATGCCAAATCCTCAGCTCTCGGTATCTCGACAAAAGTCTCTGGATCGAGGCCCCTTGCTCTTGCTCGCCTAGCTATCGCGTAACATCGATCGACTTCGCTCGAAAGCGCATCGAAGTATCTTTTCATTTCCTCGCTGCAAGCAAGTTCATTCATAGCCTTCTGGATCTCCTCGGCTAATGAGCAAATTTTATCCTAAATAGCTATCGGCTCACTATTGTTTGCTTTTCTAGTTCTATCAAGCATTTCAATAATTAAACCTAGAAGATCATCGATTCCGTCGCCAGTGAGTGCTGAAATTTTCATGCGAGGACTTTCGATCTTCACAATGTCAGACTTGTTCTCAATTTCGATGATAGGAATACCAGCAAGATTTGTCTTGATCGATTCGAGTAATGCGAGTTGATCTTTCATACTGTATCCCGAAGTTTCTGATGGATCGATCAAAAATACGATTACGTCTGCTAAATGCTTGAGAGCCAGTATGGCCTGAAGTTCTATCTTGTTCCGTTCCTCGAGCTTTCTATCGAGTAAACCTGGTGTATCAACAACCTGGTACCTTTTTCGCCCAACCACAAAATGACCGATCCCAATCCCCTGTGTTGTGAAGGGGTAGGGAGCGATTTTAGGCCTTGCAGTCGAAATTCTCTCAACGAGCTGGCTTTTACCAACATTTGGAAATCCGGCGATCACGACAGTTGGAACCGTTGGATCAATCTCCGGGAGCTCCTTGAGTTTATCTCTGGCAAATGCAACAAATTTCAGATCCTGATCGATTTGGTCAACTAAAGAAGAAAGTCTGCCATAAAACTCCCTCCTTAATCGGGATATTTCCTCTGAATTCTGAGCCTTCTTAACCTTTCCAAGATACACTTTTTCGAGCTCGAGTGCTTTGGCAGAACACCAGTTGAGTGCACCAAGAGATTTCTTCAATTTGTCGATCCCGAGGATAACATCAATAAGTTCCATTTCAAACTGGCTTGTCTTTGAAAAGCTGGGAAAGGCTTTAACATATTTCGCGAGATTTGACGAAATAATATCTCCAGCGACGGAAATCTTAGATATTGCAGTTTTTTTATTCTTATCGACATTATCAAAACCTTTTTTCTGTATCTTCGAAGCTTTCTTGAACGCTTTATCGAGCAATTCCTTCGAGCAGAGTATCGTTGGTATTTTTTTCCGCGAATTTGCCACATTATGCCTAAACCACTAGGGAAGCTTTAATCTATCACCGCAAGCGATTCATCCAATGAGGCGATGATGTGAAATATGAAATCGCATATCGATTGTGGTTAAAGAAAGATGGACAATTCTTGCTGAGCGAAGGGCGTGCAAAGCTCCTCAAGTTGATAAAGGAATTCGGATCGCTTTCAAAGGCTGCTGACGAGATGAATATGTCGTACAGGCATGCGTGGGGAGCTATCAAGAAAATTGAGGAAACTTTGGGAACGAAGATCATTTATTCAGAGAGGGGAGGCCAGGAGGGCGGAACATCGAAGCTTACGCCAGAAGGGGAAGACCTATTAGAACAATACGAAATTCAAAAGAGCCTTTTTGATCAGCAGTTGAAAATGCTTTACAAAAGACCTGCTCTAGCTACAGACGGTATAGTGATTATTGATGAAAAAATCCTTCTTGTAAGAAGAGGAAGGGATCCTTTCAAAGGTAAATACGCGCTTCCTGGCGGCATTGTTGAATATGGTGAGACTGTCGAAAGATGTGTTGTCAGAGAAATTAAAGAAGAAACAGGTATTGATGCGAAAATTCTGCAATTGATCGGGATCTATTCAGATCCAGAGAGAGACCCCCGCGGCCATTTCATATCGGTTGTTTTTCATCTTCATCGTGTTGGGGGAGAGCTAAAAGCAGGCGATGATGCTTCTGCAGTCAAACTCTTTGAGATCGATAGGCTCCCTGAGCTCGCCTTTGATCACCGTAGGATCGTTGAAGACTTCTTAACAATGAAAGGAATTTCAAATTAGTTCATGTTAATCGGAATCGAAAATCGCTGTTTTGAAAAGTATTTCTATATGCCTCGGCAATATTGTAATGAATCGCATGGACGATGAACTTGATAAAGAAATTCTTCAGTTACTGAGAAAGAATGCAAAACTTACATATGAAGAAATAGGACAATTGCTGAACAGGTCTCCTTCCACTGTCAGAGATAGAATTAAGAAAATGGAAGAAACAAGGACGATCCTTGGGTATTCGGCTATTGTGGATCACGAGCGACTAGGTGTTTTCTCCGATGCGATAGTTTGTGCTGATATCGAACCCGATAAGGCGTCATCAGCCATTTCCGCACTTTTTTCAATAGAAAATGTTGTAGAAATACTCAATGTAACTGGCGAAAGAAGAGTTATGATAAGAGTGAGAGCAAGAAACAACCGTGAACTTTCGGAAATCATTGAAAGGAAAGTTAGACCAATGGGTTTCAACAATATTGAGACGATTCTCGTGTTAAAACCGATTGTGCGCTATCCTGGTTTTTGAATTTGGAACGAGATTTGAGGAGCATCCATTGTTACTTACCGTTGCCTTACCGTTGATTTAATTTCATTAATCTTACCCGTTTTTTCTAGCTCATCAAGGATAATTTCTGCAGTCCAAATTGCGGCCTGAGCAACAAGCTCTGGACATTTGTTTTCCTGATACGCGATCGCGTCGAAAGCTTTGTATTCTTCTGGGTTCCAGAGGTTAAATTTTCTGCCGAGATAGTTCTCCTGGATTTCTGCGCAGACGACACTACCATATTTTTGCTCAAATCGCACACAGAGATCTTTTGCCAATCGATACGCGATCATTCTTTTTCTTTCTGGGTCTTTAAAATCGCGCCGTTCTCTTCCAAAGAACATTCCGATCATCATCACCCCACCAGAAAGAGCTCCACATGAGCCATGCGTGGTTAGCCCTGCGCCGCCGGATAAGCCACTCGCCGATTTGAATACCATATCATCTTGCATGCCAAAGGCATCTTGAAGGGCCGCAAGAACCGCTTGTGCGCATCCTCTATTTTCTTTTTCATACTTGAAGGCCAATTCACTTACTTTTTGTAAGAGTCTTGCACGCTCAATTTCCATGCCGGACAATATATCCCTTCAAATATTCAATCATCACGCGAAAGTGTTGAGACGAATCGACTGATAAAACGGCTCGTGCCAACTTCTAAATCAAGTTGCAAGTAAAGATTTCGAGCTGAAGATTGTTTATACAAATACCAAGCGACCACTTTACAATGTTCTTTACCTATTTTCTTCTTGCCACAGTGGAACTACCTGGAGCTGATTTCGCACTTTCACCAATTTTCGAATCAAAAAAGGAAAAAATTGAATTATCCATCTTCCTCACTACGATCCAATTCCTTCTTTCTAAGGTCTGTCCGCGTAGCACGAGCTGATGCACATTCATTGCTGATTCTAGCTGTTGTGAATTGAATAACCTTGAATCATACTGGCACATGATTCTGATGTTTTTTGGAACACCACACAGATCGATTGCTCGTTCATAATGTAGGAAAGGTTGAAAAAGTGATGGATAATGCGGAAGCCAGGAAATGTCACCTGCAATAATCGCACCTTCACAACCTTCCTTATCGATTTTGTTAGCTAGCTCCCGCAACAATTTCAGAATCGACTCCATCAGGAATTCACCAGTCGGACAATACGTCTCGTATGATGGCATGACCGATAATTTGCCATTTTTCAATGCGCTTTTGATCACTCTACCGATTTCTCCATCTGCATAGGAAACGTGCTTTTCGATGTCCTTATCGGAGAGGTAAACAATCTTTTCATCATCACCCATCATAGCGATCATGTCGAAGAGGGATCGCAGCAACTCCCTGTCATCTCGATAAATATGAATTATGTGGTCGCCTTGGTGAAATCGGCTCGTCCATTTTTGCATAACCTAATTGCTCCTCGCGGGATTCCGATCTGAACTCCACAATAGAGCAAATAGTATTTGTTATTTTTTGAAAGAATTAATCCCAATCACATGCAAGCCATTATATCAAAATAAATGATCCCAATGTAACGCTAGAACAGTAATTCTGGTAACTCATTCGCAAATTACGAAAAATTGTTCGTTTTGCTAATGAAATCATACAGTTCTGAGGAAAAATTGAAATTCCTAACATAAATAAAACAATGATCTTGAGACGAAAAGAAAGCCATGAAGAATCTCACGCAATCGGAGAATTACATTGTCAGATGTTTTAATTATTCCGATAGTCATTATTCATTTATTCTCTATTGGGCGAAATTCGAGACAAGTCATTCAGATTCGATGTCAACAAGTGGCGCTATTCTTTTGATCGATGCCTCAATGAAATTACGGTCCTCAATAATAAGTTTGATTGCACTATTGGGACAAAATTCCACGCACCGCGCACAGCCCTTACACAAATCTTCCCGAATTCTTGCTGAGCCATCTTCAAGAGAAATTGCGTCGACGAAACACACATCGTTCTTGATGCACGCGCCACAGCCTTTGCACAAATCTTCATCGATTTCGATACGTATGCCTGGCATTTTTGTAACAGTATCGCTTATTTTCTTTGAAAGCTGAGGTATCATTCTCCAAAGACAACAACAAGGACAGCAACTGCAAATCGATAGCAATTCCTCTTTTGGCGTATTCGAAAATACCACACTATCGATCTTGTTTCGGCCAACTAGGTGGACGAGCCCTGCCTTTCTGCATTTTTCTAGATGAGCGAGAGCTTCTTCCATCGTGACCAATCTGCCTAGCCGCCTGTCGATCTTCAAGACGCCCCTTCCAAGAAAAATGCATCCTAGATCCTGTGGATAATCTTTACATCCATTTGCCTCCCGACAAATACAATGATTCATAATGAAATGATATCGCGATTCCCTGATGAAGTGCTCAATAATCTGAGAAGGAAGCACCATTGCTTCTGGCTCAAAACTGAGATCGATCTTAATCACTTTGTTTTTCTTTTGATTTTTCTCGATTACACTGTCCTTTGGGAGAATGATAATGTCATCGTCTTCAAAGAATGCAAATTCAATAGCATGACCGATCACTGGAAAATTTGTGAGTTTTGCGAGGAAGAATCTTTTATTGAAGGTTCTCTTGATCAATTTCATTGAAAGAATCGTTCTGAAGCCCATAATATGTCAAGAATACAGCTGACAGAACTTGAAGTTTTGGAGATCATGAAAAGATAAGAATTAAAAAATGAAGAAATCACAATGTCACATGAAAAAGGTGGACCGAGTGGGATTTGAACCCACGACCTCCTGCTTGCAAAGCAGACGATCTTCCAGACTGATCTATCGGCCCGTTGAGTTGGCGTAGTATCGCAACGTCTTTTAAAAATTTCGATGTCTTTCAGACGATAATGGAGTAGGAGACATCAATAAAGGCGTTCATCTGCATACAGCACCTTTAGATGCATTGGAAACAAGACGCTGATATTTCTGAAGAACTCCCTTTGTGACTCCCTTCTTAGGTACGACCTTTTCGAGTCTGCTCTGGATCTCATCATCAGCAACGAGCAATTCTAGCCTTCTTCTGGGAATATCGATGAGGATCTCATCACCATCCTGAACTGCAGCGATAGGCCCCCTCTCATACGCCTCTGGACTTACGTGACCAATACACGGCCCTCTTGTTGCTCCGGAAAATCTTCCATCGGTGATTAGTGCAACGCTATCCGATAAGCCCATGCCTGCGATCAAGCTCGTCGGCGATAACATCTCAGGCATCCCCGGGCCTCCCTTCGGTCCGACATACCTAATAACGACAACGTCTCCTTTCCTGATTGCACCTTGAGTGATTGCTTCAATCGCCTCCTGTTCAGAATCGAAGACTTTTGCTTTGCCCTTGAATTTCAGCATATCACTACTCACAGCCGCCTGTTTTACAACAGATCCTTCGGGTGCAAGACTACCATATAAAACGGCGATTCCCCCTTCCACATGAAACGGCTTTGAGATTGGTCTAATGATCTCACCATCGAAAATGACCGCTTCATCCGCTATCTGATAGATCGTTTTGCCCGAAACTGTCATGACGTCGGTGAGCTTCCTTTTGAGTCTCTTTAAGACGGCGGGCACACCACCAGCTCTCTCAAAATCACTCATAAAGTAGGGACCGCTCGGTCGCAAACTCGTGATATGAGGGATCTGCTTTGAAATTTTGTCAAAAGTTTCAAGTTTAATGTCATAACCGAATTCGGCAGCGATCGCCGGGATATGAAGTGCTGTGTTCGTCGAGCCACCAATCGCCATGTCGACCTTAATTGCGTTTAGAAATGTATCCTCGGTCACGAATTTGCTCGGTTTCATATTTTTGCGAACCAACTCAACAATGCGGCGACCCGTTTCCCTTGCGATCTCCTTCTTTTTCCTGCTGATTGCAAGGGAGCTCCCACAACCGACAAGACTCAGCCCCATCGCTTCCGTAAGACATGCCATTGTGTTAGCCGTGAACAGTCCCGCACAAGCACCCTCTCCAGGGCATGCGTACTTCTCGACCGTTGAGACTTTGTTTTTATCAGCCCTTCCTGCAGCATACTCACCCAA
>JANHAK010000164.1 GCA_024464195.1 Methanomassiliicoccales archaeon
TGGATAAATCATGAGCCGTGCTTTGGCGTAAGACCTGAATAATTCATCTCGTGGGATATAACCTGTTATTCTGACTTTATAAGTTAATTCGAGTTTTTTACATATACGATTAATGTTCATGACCGACGATTCTTCCAAGAAACCGTGGATTACCAATTTCATCTTCTTGTGATGTCTTAAAATATTTTTGAAGGCTAATAAACCTTCCACAATCCCCTTTTCAGGAATGGGACGTCCTCCAAAAATGATATAATCTTCGCGTACGTGCACTTTGGAATTAAGGTTGTTAATAAGCGATACGTCGTAAGGATCCAGAGAAACACCTGGATCCAAAGATTTAACTCTAGGAATCCATTTTTCGCCCATGTCTATTGGTATCGCTCTTGAAACTGCTATTATTGAATTGAAGTTCTTGAGCAACTCCCTTTGTCGGCTCTCGACAAGGCCGAAACCAAATTTTTTGAAAAACATACGCGAACTTTTTTGAAGTTTTTTATCAAGTGTCATGCTATACCATAACTCATATGCTCTCATTATATTTGATCGCCTCTTGGCATTTTCATAATGTGTAGGTAGCTGAAGTAAAGCGACACTTGGTATTTCATAGAATTTAGCTAGTTCAGTTGCTTCGTACAATGAATCAAAGTTTTCATGTAGCGATACCACTATATCTGGTTGATCTTGAGTGAATAGTTCTTTCTTTAGGAATAAAGAAGGGACCGTGATCTTTGCTAAATGAGAGATTTTTGACCATACTGGGGTTCCATCTAATCTGAAAGGACTCCTCAATCGTGAACTTCCTGCTATATGGATCCCACGTTGGGTTAGATCGTTCCACTCCCTTTTAACCTGCTCTTCTGTTGCCCTACCCCATGTACTACAGGGCTGAACCAGCAACACTCTTAATCCTCTATTAAGATAGCCAATCAGTGAGCGGAATGCTCTCATTCCACCGCCGGACGGATAGAATGGATCAGCTACGCATAGGACTGCTAGATCCTTCACTAGAAGGGCATTAACTTTTGTAGAATAAACATTTTGCTTGCCAAATAATCACCCAAGAAATGTGCGTACCACAGGATTTTGATTAGTATTCAGAGCTAGCAGACTGCATTATCTAGCATTCTTCATACATTAGATTATACTGGTATAATTCAAGTTTTGTTCCATATTCTCCAGGCGTTCTGTATCTGGTGCTTCCAATGAAAGTACTCATTGTCGCCTTCGTCAACAGTTGATTTAGTAAAAGTGCTTTAAAATAGAAGTGAAGAATCTATCACTCGAATTAAAATAAAAATCTTCTAACAAACTCTTGTGTAGTTTGTAATTATTTATCTCCGGGGTGCGTTTATCTATGTTGGCTACTTGATGGGACTTCCAATCTTCCTCTTCTTAACGATATTTAGTAACCAACAAAGCTCTGAAAGCAAATAAATGACGAGGCCAATAAACGAAAATTTTGTGGATTTCTCAAAGATTTTCCCACGATATAAATGAGGAGTGAAAGAGTGAGAGAAATATGTGTTGTGTTATATGGGATACCGAGGAGATAGGTAGGCGCCGATGGCAAAAAAAGCACTAGCTACTTGTAATAACGCCTCAAGTCATTACTTAACATACGGTCATCCCGAGATTATTGAAATAATGGTTTCCACAAAAGTAGAGGGTATCTAGTTTAATTCCCAAATTTATTGGAAAGAATTACGGTTTTCCCTTTAGTTTCTTTAAAATCTTTTCAAGAAAACCTTTTCTCTTTAGGACGAGGAGCAAGATCCCAATTGCTGTTGGCAATGAAATGATCATGATTGAATCAAGAATTGAAGGTCCTACGTCAATGACCAAATTTAAAAGAAAGGTTGTCAAGGGGACGAGAACCAGCGAAAGAACGATTGAGACGGCGATGCGCTCAACGACGTTAAAGAATTTGGTGTGAGACGAATCTTCAGACTCCTTTTCTTGCTCTAAAAGCAAGTAAGACCAGACAAATCCAGGAATGAAAAAAACGAGAATTGTTCCTATGATAACGCGCAGAATCTCAATAATCATGCCATCATCGCAATGAATGACAGCTATTTTATGCTATTGGAATGTCACTGCTGCCGACAACAATGAGTTTGTCCATCACAAAAAAGGCATAGAGTTGTTGAGTCGCATGTTGAAATCCAAAATGTATTCTTAATTAACTCTTACATGTCGTAAAATTCTGTAAACCAGTTGCCAATTAGTTTTTTGTAAGTTCTTGTCATCTTCTTCTTGAAACTAGCAGAACTGCTGAAACGCAAACGACTGCAACAGCGGCAATAATCGCTCCGATGCCTAGGGGTGAAGTGAGATCTGCAAAGATTGAAACACTTTCCACTTCAATGGTATGCGTCGAAAAACTCGGCACATAAATTAAAATCTGGCAGACCTCGCCTCTTTGCAAGACGGTGAAAGCGGCATCATTTTTCTCAGATCCTGATGCAAAAAGGACTTCTAGTGGCATCGAGGTCTCTTTGATTCTTTCACCGTCCAATTTCACAATCATTTCGCGCTTTCCTGCTTCCATCGTTTCCTTATCGAAATTGAGGAGCACCAGCTTTCCTTCATGATCTTCTGAAGAGACTTCGAGAATTACACGATTCTTGAGTGCACTCATAATTTTCGCGCGGAACTGATGACGGTATTCCATGATATCGTACATGGCACTGCCATTTCGCACGAGTAACGAGATTTCGCATCCCAGTCTGTTCTGCGCGAGCGAATAGAAGAGCGCTTCCTCCGCTGTAAGACTTCTGTTGGCAAGTGCTGGCATTGCTCTGAACATAATGTGATTTCCATTTGTCGTTACATTAACGAAGGTTCCCCCACTCCCCGTTGCCGTCGTTATTGTTCCGTCATCGGTCGCAATGATCGCACGTGCCAGTCCTTTCGAAATAATTACAGCTTCTCTGCCGGTAAACTGCTCGCCGTATCGAGAGCCGATGATCCTGGCGATTTCAACATCATCTGCTAATTGAAAGGAGACAAGAACATGCGTGGCATTTGAAACAACGTGATACATGCCTGTTGGGTTATCATGAATGATGATCTGAACCGATCCATTATCCGCGTGTAACACGGCCCCGCGTACAACGGGCGCATCAGGATCAAAATTATTGATGAGAATCTGATCAAAGAATCTGATCGCTTCATTCTTGAACTTGAGAGTGTAATTCGTCACCGTGCCGGTCGTCTCATCGTAGAAAAAATCGATGAAGTATCCGTCAGCAACGCCATTAGAGTATGAAAATGAAGCAAAAAGCGCGTAGCGAATCCCCTCCCTCATCATCTCCCGCATCTGTTCTTCCATATGTTGTTGGTCGCCGCCGTATATGAACCCCATACCGTCGTGCCACGTCTGACCGTCGGACCAGTTCCATGCGTGATTGCCCATCCCGTTACCTGACTGTTGCATCGGTGTTTTCGGCATCATTCCGCCGTCCGCCGACGCTGGACTCGCAAAAATTGGGGCGATGAGCATAACCGCAATTGCAATGATAAAGATCTTGATACCCTTATGGGGCATGGAAACTCTCAAGGAAACCAATCGATCATGATTCTTAAGCACTTTATGGTTCAAGCATCGAACACATTGTCCGCCATGAACC
>JANHAK010000165.1 GCA_024464195.1 Methanomassiliicoccales archaeon
TGGTATTGACCAGCCATTGTAGAAGGTTATTATACTTGCTGCGTGAATTCGGCAACCAAATGAGTACAAAAGTGATTTGCGTCGTCGGACTCGGCTACGTTGGCTTACCATTGGCGTGTTTGTTCGCAGACAAAGGATACGAAACAATCGGATTGGAAAAAGAAAGGAAAAAGGTGGAATTGATCAATCAAGGCATTTGTCCATTACGAGGAAAAGAGCCCGGTCTAAACGAAATTCTTCTGAGCGTGGTCAATAAAAGAAAATTGATCGCAACATCGGATCCAGAAATTTGCTCACAAGCCAATGCTATATTTATTTGCGTTGATACGCCAATAAATGAATTCCAGAAACCTGTTTTGACATTTCTCGAATGCGCAGTGATGGAAGTAGGAAAAAGACTGAAGAAAGGCGCGCTGGTCGCAGTGGAGTCGACGCTGCCTCCTGGGACGATGAATAATTTCGTGATTCCGCTTCTTGAAAGCGTTAGCGGGTTGAGGGCAGGTAATGATTTCTATATCGTTTATTCCCCTGAAAGAATTCTACCTGGCAATGTGATAGTAAGCCTGAAGAAGAATGCAAGAATAATTGGTTGTCATGATGAAAAGTCGCTCTCACTGGCCCGCGAAATTTATTCGGCGATCGTCGAGGCCCCAATTTATGAGACAGATATGCTCACGGCCGAAATCGTCAAGACTGTTGAGAACGCCTACAGAGATGTCCAGATAGCGTTCGCGAATGAGGTTGCACTGGCCTGTGAGGAGCTCGGAGCGGATGTTTTCGAAGTGAGAAGACTTGTCAACACTTCGCCTTTCAGAGATATGCATTTGCCAGGATCTGGAGTCGGTGGCCACTGCCTCACTAAAGATCCGTGGCTTTTCGCAAGTTCAATCACTCGCCAATCGCTTCCGTTGATTTCGACTGCGAGGGCAATCAACGATTCGATGCCGAAACATCTCGCCGCGTTGGCGATCGAGGCGCTCTGCGAAGCTGGAATAGAGGTGTCGAAATCGAAGATATCGGTACTCGGTCTCGCTTTCAGAAAAGACTTGGGAGACACGAGGAATTCCCCTGCGCTCGTTGTGATCGATACACTTCGCAAAGATGCAAAAATCATCGTCCACGATCCCTATGCCGAACCGCCAATCGACATTGCATTTACAAGGGATATCAACGAAGCTTTAAGAGATTCGGACTGTGCTATCTTTGTTACGGATCATAGCGATTATTTCACGATCGATCTGCAAGAAATGGCCAAACTCATGCACACAAGAATTATCGTCGATGGTCGCAACCTGTTCGATGCGAAGAAATGCAGAGAAAAAGGCTTTATTTATCGAGGAATTGGCAAGGGTCGGTGACTAGCAGATCGATTCGACGATTCTAATCGCCTCATCAATATCTTCTTCCTTAATACCATAATGAGTGACGAATCGTACAATGGTTCCGCCGAAATCAGTGGCAAGCAATCCCTTTTCCCTTGCCTTATTGACAAATTCCACCGATGTCATGTTCAAAGGTGAGACATCAAGTAACACGATGTTCGTCTGAACCCTTTTCATGTCGACCTTCAATGAACTAATCTGAGTAAGTCCTCTGGCCAATTTCTTTGCGTTATCATGATCTTCTTTCAAGCGGTTAACCATCTTCGTCAGAGCGATGATGCCTGGTGCAGCAAGTACACCCGCTTGCCGCATCCCGCCGCCAAGCATCTTCCTCACTTTCCTTGCCTTTTCGATAAATTCTTTGTTTCCTACAAGAACTGACCCAACGGGTGCACAAAGACCTTTAGACAGGCAAAAACTGATGCTGTCAACGTGCCTAGCGTACTCCTTTACGTCGACATCTAACGCAACGGCGGCATTGAAGATCCGTGCGCCATCGATATGCACATTCATTCCAAAATCATGTGCCACGCTGGCCACCGATTTTACATCGTCAGGTTTCCATACCGTCCCGCCCGCCCTATTATGTGTGTTCTCGATCTCGACGAGCGTTGATGGCGGAAAATGCAGATCATTTCCACGTAAGGCGGCCCGAACATCTTCGCCGGTGAACACCCCATATTTTCCTCTGATCAAACGAGGTATAACGCCAGCGATCGCCGACATTCCGCCAACTTCATAATAGTAAATATGTGCTTCGGATTCAACAAGCATTTCATCGCCACGATGGCAGTGAGTCATCACAGCGATGAGATTACTCTGTGTGCCGCTAGGTGTAAACAACGCTGCCTCCATGCCAAATTTCTCCGCTGCGAGTTGCTCTAATCTGTTGACCGTTGGATCTTCCCTTGCAACGTCGTCCCCGAGCTCAGCATCGAGAATACTCAAGAGCATTTCTCTTGTCGGTAGGGTTACAGTATCGCTTCGCAAATCGATGATTCGCATGCTTTCACAATCCCCAAGTACGATAAGTTCATTAAGAAATCTTTCGAACGGATCTGTGACTTAATGATCTTCTGCGTCCTTCAATGAGCGATCTCGATCTTTCTTTTTTCCCTGACGGATCGAATTGCAGCTTCGCATACCTTCAGATCCATAATAGCATCGCTCGCTGTTACCTTCGGCTTCCCTGAAGACCTGACTGCTGCGAGAAAATCTTGTAGTTCCCTCTTGAGCGGCTCCTCCTTTTTCAGAGAAAGCCGGCGGACGTCGAATTCCAGCGGCACTTGAAAGAGGTTACCAGGATCGATTTCCCTGACTTCCGAAGAGGAGATCTCGAGTACTTGATCGATGTAATCGAGTTGAACATATCCTTTGCTGCAGGTCATTGACACTTTTCTCACTTTCATCGGTGTTAGCCAGTTTGTTTCTACGTGACCCGTGACACCACACTCGAGTTCAAGCAGAAGATTCGCGTAATCCTCGAATCTATCATTCGCGAATTTACCCCCCATACCAAAAACACCAATGATCTCCGAGGAAGTGATGTACCTGATTACATCAACATCATGGATTGCCAGATCCATGATCACCCCAACGTCCCTTATTCTTGAAGGAAATGAAGAAACCCTCTTAGAAGATATCGATATAATTTTTCCAAATCTACCGACCTCAAGCGCTTCCTTCGCTGCAGAAACCACGGGGTTAAATCTTTCAACAAATCCACCGGCGAGGACGACATCTTGCTTTTCGGCCTCATTTGCTAGCAAACTCGCCTTTCCTGAGTCGCCGGTGAACGGTTTTTCCAATAGCACGGACTTGCCCGCTTTTAACGCCATGAGCGTCGAATCAAAGTGATCGACCGTCGGCGTGCAGATGCTCACTGCATCGACCTTCTGAATCAAATCTTCTATTTTCTCAAATACCTGGGTTCCAAAGCGACGTGCAACAGCACGCGAATGATCGATATCGACGTCATAAATTCCAACAAGATCCGAAATCTCTGAGTAAATCCTCACATGATTTTGACCCATGTATCCAACGCCGATAACACCAGTCCGGATCATGCATCTTCCATCACATTAGGCAGTATTAAATCCCCACGATTATAGAAATAAAGGGCAGACAAATGAGTGAGCAAAAAATATATCAGACAAATGGATTGTTAATAACCTCATTTAGGTGATCATTTGAAACGTAGACTTCTGGATATACTTGCATGTCC
>JANHAK010000007.1 GCA_024464195.1 Methanomassiliicoccales archaeon
AGGACCTGGAAAAAATGTTCCTCGAAGTAAAAGATACTTCAGAGCTCATGATTGACCTTGCGTATTCTTCTTTAATTTACAATAACAAAGACATTGCAGAGGAAGTTTTCGTCATGGAAGAGATGATTGATGAATTAACGAGCCAGCTACAGGAAGAAGCGATCAAACGGGCAATCGAGGACAAGAACGTTCACAAAGCGCTTGCCGTGATCAGGTTAGCTACGTCAATTGAAGAAATCTCTGATGCCGCGATGCAGATCGCCGATGTAGTCCTTCGAGATGTGCAGCCACATCCAGTAATTCAGCTCAGCTTGAGGGAATCTGATGTAATTATCACAACGGCTAAAGTCAGCGAGAATTCAGAACTGGCAAATAAATCGCTAGGCGATATAAGGCTTCCATCAAGATGCGGTATGTGGCTCATCGCCATCAAAAGGGGTAAGAAATACATTTACGGACCCGACAAGCATACCATTGTTCAGCCTCAAGATATTCTTATGGCAAGAGGACCTCCAGACGGTGAGGAATATTTCAAGTGTCTGGCTGCTGGAACGAATGAAGAATGAAGACAAACGAGAATACATTGTCATTTTGAAACAAGAATTACGATAGTAGTTGAAAAATTGCCTTATGGCTTTATTAAAGAATGCAAAGTAGCCCCGGGCAGATTCGAACTGCCGTCGCAGGATCCAGAGTCCCGCATGATTGACCGCTACACCACGGGGCTATGTATCTTCTCGAAAAGTTTGCGTGAATTTAATTTTTTTGCAGTTTCTCTGGCGACAATTTTTAGTTAACATGTCATGGTCGTCAAATACAATTACATATAGTTTGAGGTAACAATGTGAAGAAAACAATGCGAAATCGCAATCAATTGTCTTCAGATCACGTCTCCTAATTTCTCCCGTATTCTCTCGAATACCTCCTCGATTGTTCCATCACCATTAATCTCGATGAGCACTCCTTTGTTCCGATAGTATTCAATCAACGGCAATGTGGCTTCTTTGTAGACGCTTAATCGCTGCCTAACAACACTCTCTGTATCATCAGAGCGCTGATAAAGTTCACCTCCGCATTTATCACACTTTCCTGGGATAGCTGGTGGATTCGTTTCAAGATTGTAAACCGCGCCACATCGTTTGCATGTTCTTCGCTTCGTAAGACGTTCCAGTATTTTATTCTCATCCACGTGGAGATTGATCGCGGCCTTTACAATAACGATGTCATCGAGCATTTTTGCCTGAGCTAAATTCCGGGGGTATCCATCAAAAAGCAAAACTCCATCGGTGTTGGCGATTTTCTCACGAATCAATTCGATGACGAGCTTATCAGGGACAAGCTCTCCTCGGTCAACATAGTTCTTTGCTTTCAAGCCGATCGGTGTACCCTGCCGTATTGCCTCTCGAAGCATATCACCAGTTGAAATATGGATAAACCTCAACTCCTTGGCGAGCTTTGCAGCCTGTGTCCCCTTTCCAGAACCAGGAGGACCAAGTAAAACGAGTGCGATCATCACTGCCCGCGGAATGCTCTAATTGTTTATACAACTTTTCCTGATTGCTTTGAATAACCCAAGAAATTTCTGTTCATCAGGTAGTTTCTAATATTGAAAAAACACAAGTATTTTTAGGAGGAGCCATTATTCCCAATTTCGGTGACACCTTGGAAGAAAAGTTGCTGGCACAGATAAGATCAATCGTTGGTGAGAAGAACTTTTCCACAAGAATCGCTGACCTTTACACTTATGGCTTCGACGCATCAATACACCACAGAACCCCCGATGTTGTTGTCCAGCCACGGACGACCGAACAGGTATCACGGATTCTGAGATTTGCGAACGAAAACCGTATTCCAGTTCTCGCAAGGGGTGGTGGAACGGGACTATGCGGAAGTGCGGTTCCGATCAAGGGCGGCATCGTCATGGATATGACAAAGATGAACCAGATCAAAGAAATACGCGTCGAAGATCTTTACTGTGTCGTGGGACCAGGCGTTATTTACGATAAATTGAATGAGGCACTTGCACCCTACGGTTTTTTCTTTCCGCCAACGCCAGGGAGCGGCGAAGCATGCACGATCGGAGGAATGGTTGCGACGAATGCCTCTGGAATGCGGGCGATTAAATACGGAGCTACCAGAGATTACGTCCTTGGACTTGAGGTCGTGCTTGCAAATGGAGAGGTTATCAGAACCGGGACAAGGACGATTAAGAATTCATCAGGGTATCAGTTAGAGAGATTGTTTGTTGGGAGTGAAGGAACATTGGGCATTATCACAGAAGTGACATTAAGAATAGCGCCGAAACCGAAAAAGTCTGCAATGGCAGTCGCCGCGTTCGATTCTCTAGAAAAAGCAGGAAGATGTGTTTCAGCAATCATTGCTAAACCGCTAATCCCATCGGCCATCGAATTGATGGATCGCATTTGTATTAAGGCGGTAAATAAGACAATGCACGTCGGATTTCCGGATTGCGAGGCCCTTTGTCTCATTGAAGTAGATGGTGACCCAAAGGTCGTCGAAGATGAGGTAAAAGAAGTTCACACAATTTGTAAGGAAATCGGTGCGATTAGCGTTGAGTTCTCAACCGATCCAAAACAAATGGCGAAATGGACCGCTGGAAGAAAGGCCGTTCTTCCAGCACTCAGTCGGTATGGAGACGAATACGTATCAGTTTCCCTAGCGGATGATATGTCTGTACCGATTTCCAAAATACCAGAGACTGTTGTAGCGTTCCAAAAAATCGCTGAACGCAACAATGTGATTGTCGGCACCTATGGTCATGCAGCGGACGGAAATCTTCACACGAAAATGTTGCTGAATCCGCTTTCAGAGGAGTCCTGGAAGAATGGGGAGAAGGCGGTTGCGGAGATTTTTGAAGCTGTTATCGCTGTTGGCGGAACGGTGACGGGGGAGCACGGTGTTGGCATTTCTAAAGCCCCATATATGAAAAAAGAGCGGGAAAGTATTCTCGGTGTAATGAAGGCGATTAAACAGACACTTGATCCAAATAACATCTTGAACCCTGGAAAACTGATGGAATGGGAAGGGTCGATCATCAGATACCTTCGATATCCTTGCAGAGACTTTGCCTAACCCTTTGGTCTTTTCCACAATCGCTTTACAAGCAATTTTGTTAAGAGTCCCCTTGAATTACACCGCAACAATTCCCAGACCTATCAGGAGAAGCACAATCGTGATTGCAAAGACGAGGACAAAGATCGGAACGTTCCATCTAATGACTTTTGAGCCGTCTAGTGGCGGAATTGGTATCAGATTAAAAGCGGCAAGCAGTAAATTGATTGTGCCAATCCAGCGTAAGATGAATGCAAAGATAGACGACGATGGCATGACAAACCAAAATGCGAGAAATATTGCTCCTAGAGCAAGATTCATCAACGGACCTGATATGCTGATGATTCCGTTCTGTCTTCGAGTGATATTACCCTGAATATAAACTGCACCTGGCGCGGCGAATACAAAGCCAAAGAATGCAAATGCCAGCGCAAGGATCAAACCAAATGGATAAACCCTGAATTCAGCCCAAGCGCCGTTTCTCTGGGCGACGAATTTGTGTGCGAGTTCATGCAAGAGAAATCCGGTTAAAACGATCAGGAATGAAATCCCAATCGAATAACCGAATGCGTCCAAATATGATAAACCGAGCTGCGCTGCTGTGGAACTGGTCAGTACGACAGCAAAAGCGAAAGTCAGAACCACCACCGCTAATAATATATGAAGCAGTTCCAACCTTCCAAATCTAATCCGACGATACGCGCGTGGCAGATAAACTGAGTACTCTTCGATCATGCGAGATCGCATCCACCTACTGAAAAACAATTTAATATACCTTAGCTTTCGATTACACACAAAATGACAGCTGACTTTAGTAATAAAACTTCAAATGATGGCTGCAATAGATAACACGTGGGTTTTGCGATGAATAACAAACGAATAGCTCAGGATATTAATTCAAGACGAGGGAGGCGAATGTGAGTTTGATAGAAAAGGCAATGAGAAACTCAAAAAAAGTAACTTCGTTCAGACACGGTAAGGTTGTTTTCAAGTGGTGCGACGAGTGTGCAACGCTTGTCCTCGGCGATGAATGTGCAATTTGTGGGAGTGTAGGAAGACCGTTTAGCGTTACCGCACCAGGAGATCTTAGACCGTGTCTCCAAGCAGATACTGAGCTTCTCAAGAGAATTTTTTACACATATTTTGGAGTCCCGGATTTTCTTGATGGCGTTCAGATATTTTTAAATAAGATACCAGGAGAAGACAGGGCGGATGAGATCGTTGTCGATGGTCGAGTCATTGGTGTGCTACTATTCGATATCGTTTCCGACGATTTCAGACTCGAGTTACGAATTGATGGCGCACGAGCTCTCGCGGATATTGCAAAAAAGGGAGTTGTTGAAATTGATATGCCGAGGGGGCATCTCAAAGGAAAGAATATCCCAGGTACAATGATAAAACGCGCTAGAGGTACTTTCAATGCCAACGACCCTCTTATCGTCCTTGCTGGCGATTTCATATGTAGTAGCATAGCAAGAGTGCCGAGTGACCAAGTAAAGAATTCCGAAAGGGCGATTGGTATCAGAGATGTGGGGAGAGGACGCCTGAGAATCGCTGGAAAAAAGAGATGCTGGTCAAGATTCGTGGAGGCCAATATATCTTACTTCAAAACTCTTGAAGCTAAGGCCGTAAGCGATGTAAAATCATATCTTAATAGCAAGAAGGATATGCCAGTAACGTTATCTTTCAGCGGTGGAAAGGACTCCCTTGCTTGTTTCGGCATTTTAGAAAAAGCCTCGAAAAAATTCTCAATGATTTTTGTTAATACAGGCCTTGAGTTCCCTGAGACGACTGAATATGTCCGTCGCTTTGCAGAAAAGCGCGGATTTGAATTACTCATAGCTGATGCAAATAATGGATTCTGGAACAACGTCGATTTTTTTGGTCCGCCTTCCAAGGATTTTAGGTGGTGCTGTAAGGTCTGTAAGCTCGGGCCTCTTACCGCTCTTATCGAAGATCGTTTTCCAAAAGGCACAATTACGATCGAAGGAAACAGGACATTCGAATCATTTGCCAGAGCGCACATCGCATTCGTCGAAAACAATCCGTTTGTCCCCAATCAGATTATCCTAAATCCCATCAGAGAATGGCGATCGGTCGACGTGTGGGGATATATCTGGTGGAAAAACCTCGAATACAATCCGCTATATGAGAATGAATACGAAAGGATCGGATGTTACCTATGTCCAGCATGCCTTGCAAGTGAGTGGAAGAGAACAAAAATGCTTCATCCGAAACTGAGTAGCCAATGGGAGAAATACCTGTACGCCTGGGCAAGCAAGATGAATATGCCTGAGGAATTCGTTAAATATGGATTCTGGAGATGGAAAGTCCTTCCAAAGAAAATGAGAAGACTTGCGGCAGACATCAAAATCAGCATTCCAACAGTTAGAACAGACTGCATCCAGATGAAAATGGTTAAGGGGGCAACTCCATGCGTTGCAGGAGGATTTTCGTTAGAAGGCGTCGTAATGATTCCCAGGAAGAGAAGTTTCGCAAAGATTGCGGAGATGATGAAGACAATTGGTCCAGTTAGATATTCAGATGAATACGAGATTGCGATGGTGAAGACAAAGGACGGAACGATAAAGGTATTTGGTGGTGGCCAAATTGTTGTAACCAGCTCGACGCCTGATACTACGGATGAGTTATTCGAATTGGCTGTAAAGGCCCTTCTCCGGTCGCAACTTTGCACGGAATGCGGAATCTGCGTTAAGAATTGTCAAAGAAAGGCGATCAAACTCAATGATGGCCCTATGATACTCGAAGAAAGATGCAGTCACTGCGGCAAATGCACCGACGCATGCGTCATTGCGCACTATTATGACAAGCTTGTTTCCCGATGAGAACTCATTTTTATGTATCCGCCTTCGAGCAAATTAATAACGGATACTGGATAATTTGATTTAATCCCAGAAATCATCCTTAAAGGCCCTATTTTTAAATAGTTATAACAAATCCCTCCAAGCGAACATGAACACGAATTTGTTGATCGCCGGCGCAATTGGATTCGCTTCGTCAATGGCGCTAATGTTTTGGACTTTGAGAGATTACACTTATCCAAAAGTTGAAAAACCTTTTTTTGACGATAGAAAGGTTTTCGGGTTATTCGCCCTCGGACTTGTGCTTGGCATTGTAATCTTCAGCGTTCAAACCTATTTCCCCCTTGCTGTTGTAGTCGTTGCGCTCTTGTTTGCCCTTGTTGAGGAGCTCATCAAATTAATAATTCTCAATATACCCAAATTTCAGAAGAAACCCGATACAGGTTTCTACGGACTTGCACTCGGTCTTGGCATAGGGAGTACGGTGGCGTTCGGTGCAGTTTATCTTACTTTGTCCTTTATTGATGAAATCAACATATGGGCTGCTGGCACGACTTTGGTTCTCGCCTTGCAAATTGTATTCCTTCACGGTTCAACAGGTGCAACAATAGGCATCGGCGTCGCGAGGGGCTCGCCATGGGGGCTGTTTGCACAGGCCGCACTCATTCATCTCACGTACAATCTCCTGATGATCCCCTTTTACACCTCAGAATTCACCTATGGTGCTTTCCTCTTCATCGTCGCATTTGTCTTCCTCGTCTCCTATTACCTTTACGTTCACTACCGCCTCATACCGGCATTCATCTCTGAACTAATTTCAAAGTTTGAAAAAAATCGAAACATTGATTCGTATTGATCCCTGATGACCTAATCGAGCTAATTCAAAGATGCAGAATCGTTGCATTTACTCATTGAATTCCGCTGATGTTTTTCCGATGAGGGAAAACGAAAAAACCAACGATTATCCTCGATAATCAATTAGACATCCTATAGACCATGGCCTCTCAAGGATAATCTTATAATGGAGCGGAGCTGCAAACAATTACCGAAGAGATATTTCGTTCGAACATCGTGAATTGAGGATTCTCGAGAAGAAATCTTATCGATTCCCGTATTCGAAAGATTAAGTGTTTTCAACGTCCCCTAAAGTTCCTGTTTTTCCTGAAGCTCTTGTTCTTTTTCGATTCTGTCCACATTCTCAAAGGTCATTCTGTTCACGACAGTTTCAAGACTGGAAAAAGTCACTTAATTATTATCCCAAATCGAATAACATCTATGCCGCGAAAATTGGTATGACTACCGACGCGATTCCGTTGTAGCAGTTTGACGAAATTATGCTACAAAATTCCACTCACTAACAATATCATACAGGTCGATATTTACCAGGTCGAGGTTCGAAGATGATTCCTGCCGATAAGAATTTTTCAAGCAAAGCCATCGCTTCTTCTTCATCACCGACGACTCGGCATAAGTCCTCCAATGAGAATTCACCAGTTCTCGCGCACAATTCCTTTACAAAGACCCTAGCTTGATCTTCGTCATCTCTTGCTTTCGAGGGATTGTAAATTAATTTGGGATGCAATTCGTCGATCCTTTTCCCTTTCTGTGATATAGAATCTATAGACGCCTCGAGAGCCTCAAGACCGCCCGATGTCTGTTCACTAAGCTTTCGGACCGCCTCTGCGAGCTCCGTCTCAGAATCAGTCTCAAAATAGATTTTTGTCCTTCTGAGATCGATATGCTTTCCACAGGCTGGACACATCGCTTTTCTTGCGGAAAGATTGACCCCACGAGGCCGGTTGCAGTTTGGACAGATGACAACGCCGAACATCAGTACTCTACAAACACAAGGGCCGCGATGCACGCACCGTAGTGATCCATTGGAACAGACAACTCCTCTATCTTATAACGGATCGACTTGAATTCAACGCCTCTCAATTTCGCCATCTCGTGCATTTTCCATTCAAGTACTTCCCTCAGCGCTTTCTTTGTGCCGTGCATATGTCCTTCTGCCACATACCCGCCTTTCCCATCCTTTCGAAAGCCGTAAGCAATGCCAGCTGAGATCATTTCTCCCTCGCCTCCTCTCATCTGTGCGAGGACGCAGTGGGTGATCGCTCCCATCGGCAGCGCCCTCTGCGGGACTTGCTTTGCCCCGATTGGGAGGATCGAGGAGACCGACACAATATTCAGCTCTCCAATCTTCGCTTTCAAAAGGGCCTCATCGAATGCATTAAGGTCCGACACCTTGCTAACCGCGCAACCTGATGTTACAAAGAACTTCTTTGGAATGATTTGCATTAAGCGTCGTATTATTAACAACAGAATTTAAGGATTTCTATCAACTCCTGCGACATTGATCAATGTTCAAGACACGGAGCTCCCTTTCCAGTAATTTTAGATCGCGAGAGGTCAAGGTTTGAGGGCTAACGGGAAGAAGCAGAATAGAATTAGTGACGGCGACGTTCTCATTAAGCAATTGAACAAACTTGAGAACTTTGACGAAATTGCTCTGGCTGATCATATATTCGAGACCAGAAATCAATACGATTCCGCGCTTCGCCGAGTCAAAAAAATTCTTGATTTCGCTGTAAATGAGCGGGATATTCGTCGGCTCTCGTGCATACTTGATATCCCTTTCGTACGAAAGCCAGAGTATTATTGAATTTCCGAGATTATACCGAGTTCGTAACTTCTCCGGATACTCTCTCACTACACACATACCCGGCTTCCCATAAGCGATCTGATCGACGAAGATCTCGAATGCAATTGATGGATCCTCTGATTCAATTAAATACGAATACCCTTCTTCGAGATTATACTCGGCGGGTGCTCCAGAGATCTTCACTTCTTGTGGTGTGATCATCTCTTCGACCGGTATAAGGACATGGACACAGCACGGACTTCCTGTTGAGATACATTCTTTCTCATTCGCTTGATAACGGGTCTTCAAAAGGGCACTAACAATTCCGGCAAGATAGCCGCGCGTGAAATCACATTTTCGACCGTGTGATGCCTCGATCGACTCTTCGAACGTGATCACGATCTCTCTTTCGGTGATCTCTTCCATAACCATTCTGCTCAATCCTGTTTCTGACCAGAGTTGTGGTAGAATCTCAGAAAATTCCTCGAAATCCTTTGCTTCAACTTCCAGCTCTCGTACGAGACCCATACCGGCTCTGAATCCGAAGCGTTCCAATGTCTCACCAGCAAAGTCCCCTTCGATGAGTTCCAGCTCCTCTCTTAAATCCAATAGCGAAGAGCCTGGCAATACATAAAAAGGCTTCAATCAACCCCCTCCATCAGCGCTTTACCTAGGCGAATGAATGCTTCTTGAACACCTTCGCCAGTTTTCGCACTCGTTTTTACAAACCCCTGACCAAGCCTGTCCCCGATCTCTGCAAGTATCGCATCAGAGACCTTACCTTCAAGATCATTCTTATTCGCAATCGGCAAAACTGGAACGGAGCCAACAACCGCGAGGAAATCGTCTCGCCACCCAATTAAGTTCCTTATTGTTTCTTCCCTTGTTAAATCACAAACGAGCAGCGCTCCGTTTGCTCCTTTATAATACGCATGATGAAGCGTCTTGTGCGTTTTCTGACCGAGAATATCCCATATCATCATGGTGAGCTCGATTTGTCCTAGATCAAGAACTTTCTTTGTCACTTTTGTGCCGAAACTCGTGAGATATTCATCGCTGAAGAAATCGAATACGAACCTACGAACCAGACTTGTCTTTCCTACGCCACCATCGCCCAGTAAGCAGATTTTACGGATGAATTTTCTTTTTTCCATGACAATTGAATCGATATCCGTACCTCGCTATTTAATGATTGACTGTGAATTGAAAACTCCAGCTGAACCTCGGTAATGCGCTTAAAAATAAAATGGAGAGAAGCTCGAGATCCGATTGTCAACCGTAAATAAGGGATTCGTCTCCGATCTTTCTTGGTTGTCTCATGCTCTCGAGCGCCGCTTTCATTTGCTGCTCGATCTGCTCTGCCTCTTTATATAGCGGTTCGGGATCAAGCTTCAATTCTGGGAGCATTTTCGCAACAATCTCAAGAAGTCGCGCAGCTCCTCTCGCATCAGGATAATCGAGCCGCGCCGGACCAAGTAAGCAAATCACATCGATGCCGAGGCGTTCTCCTTCATATAGCAAGACGCCAGAAATACCGGAAACCATTCCCTCTTTCATCTCTTTGACGCCGTATTTTTCCAGCATTTCGCGCGTTCGTAGTGTACTCGCAACGCCATAGATCGGTACCTCTCCTGCAATCTCACCAACATTGATGCCCTCGAGGGTGAGAATTGTATCAATTTCCTTTTCCTTACACCATTGAAGTATTAGATCTGCAACAGGCTTGATGAGATCAGGTCGCGGAATAAACTCAGACATAATCACAACGAGCTGGTCGCATCGAACCCCATCGTCGCATGCCCTTTCTCCGGCGTAAATGCGAACTGGAGAGGAAGGGATACCGTCATGGATGATCGTATACGGAGGGAAATCCTTGGAGATCATTGTAGCGATTCGCTCGAGCTTCATCGTCCTCGAGACGAAATTCGCAGCAATTGAACCAACAAGCCCGACGCTCGGAAACCCAACAACGGCCATCGCCTTTGGATATTTGCCGTATTTGTATTCATTGATGAAAGGGTCTGGCTCCATAATCGTCATTCCCTTCTTTCAATAAAGAATGCGTTCCTACTTAATTCTTGCCGTTTCTGAAGGGAGAGCGATCGCTCTTGATCATTTTTGAAAAGTTGCTCGACGTCAGAATATTTCTAAAATTGATCTCTTATATAATTTGTTCCAGATGCCGTACCAGTCGACGATTCTGTAATTTCTTATGAATGAGAAAGATCCAACATCGATTTCTTAGAAGGTATGCCATTTTTTGACTTTGCGTATCAAGAATTTTTTGGAGAAAAACATCTCATTTTTTCCAAAACTTACCGTTCGGAAATAAACCACCTTATTTTTTGAATCGTTAGGCTTTTCGAAAAGTCTAAACGCAAGTTAATGTTCTTCCACTTCTGTGTATGGAAAGAAAGTATCACTTCATTACACTCCTGAAAGGATTCCCGTTGTTATCGAGGAGAGGCCATACGCAAGAACCGTGGCACTCTCAATCTACATTACAGCAGGATCTAGAGATGAGCCAAGAGGTCGGGAAGGTATTGCCCATCTGCTCGAACATGTGATGTTCAAGGGAACCAAGAACATGACGTCAAAAGAAACTTCCGAACTCATTGAAGCGGCTGGAGGTGAACTTAACGGTTATACAGGTAAGGAGATGACATGTTACTATGCCGTAACCCTTTCCGAGACTGTCGAAACAGCCCAGAATATACTTGCAGACACACTTCTCAATCCGTTGTTGGAAAAGGATGCGATTGAAATCGAGAAAAATGTAGTCGCTGATGAAATCAGAATGCTTCAAGATGAGCCGGATGATTATATTCATTACCTCTTAACCCGTGCGATCTGGGACGGACATCCGATGGCGTTTTCTGAGGCGGGTGAAATCGATGGCGTTAATCCAATTTCAGAAAAGGATCTGAGGGAGTTTTACGAGAGATTCTACCGACCGTCTAATTTTGTCATCACCGCGTGTGGAAACGTTAAAGACCAGAAGATTTTGAAGTGGGCTACAGAAAGTTTTGATGAGGGGGCGACGCGAAGTTCAACAAAGAATCGGTCACCGCCGACTCCCAGATCATGTGTTGAATTATTCCCTCGAAAGGGTGAACAAACATACGTTGGAATCGGTTTTCCAGGATACTTTGCTGGGCACCCGAATCGATTTGCTCAAACCCTTCTTAGCGCTATTCTCGGTGGTGGTACGAGCTCAAGACTCTATCAGAACGTCAGAGAAAAGAGGGGGCTCGTATACTCAATTTACACAACTTCGCAGCCCTATAGCGATTGCGGACTTTTCGGAATCTTTTTCTCCGCCAAATCATCTAAAACCGAAATTGTTTGCAGAACTGTCGCAGAGGAATTAAGCAAGATCAAGAAGGAAGGTCTGGAAAAAGATGAATTAATGAGGGCAAAGCGCTTTATTAAGGGGATGCTCGTGAGGAAACTCGAATCGACGGAATCGAGAATGTTTCATCTGGGAGAATTCTTCGTATTGACAGGAAAAATTCCGACCGAAGCTGAGATCCTATCAAGTCTCGAGAAAATTACAGAAGAAGACATCGCGCAAACAGCAGAAAAACTGCTCGATCGAAGCAAGACTTGCATTGCAATTTACGGATCTTTAGATGATGAAAGGAAAACTCAAGCAGGAATTGATTGTCTTGATTTTTAGATTCTAATCTTACTGCAATTATTTTTGCTTGCCAGCTAGCTGGAGAACGATTTCGACCGCCTTAGGTATCGCCTTCTCTACCTCTGGTGAAATCCTTTCACCGATCGTTCGCGTATCGATGACTTCAATTGCCACAAACGAAATGTATTTCGGCATTCTCAGCGGCTCCAGCATTTTTCCCAGTTCGATTGCCGTCGCGATATTGACATCGTGAGGATTCGCGCCATGCACCGTCGACGCAAAATTTTCTTCTGAAAGAATGAAAATCGATCCTGGCGGTTTCATCTTTGTCACGATACCGTCGACAATGATCACCCTTTCGTGATCTAACATCATCTCAATAAGGTCCAATCCGCTCGTACTTGCTTCCTTCACTTCTACATCTTCTAGATGAAGAGAGGCAATTCGTTCGACAACCCGCAGGCCAACGGAATCATCAGAAACGATAGGACTTCCGATACCGAGAACGAGAATTGGCTTTTTAGTTTCGCTCGAAACCATTTTTATCAATCATGAATTCCGACCTCGCACTTTTAGATTACGGTTTCGAAATTGATAATAATTGACGATAGGGCAACATGTGACGGAAGCCAAGAGATTTGGCATGGTATCATAGAAATAGACGATTTATAGATATACGCCTTCAATCCTTGGATCGTGAAGTCCATGTCAGATTGGTCAAAAAAATTATTGATAAGTAAAGAAACAGATGACCGACGATAACTCCATCACAGTCATCTATATGCTCACATAGGTCGATAGGAACGGCGTATGAAAATCGAACCTCGGGTATCGCTCATCGTCAACGGCGCGCATGTCACACCGAGAGTACTTGAAGTTCTCGTGGCGATTTTGCAAGAGGGGAGTCAGAAAAAAGCGGCTGAGACGCTTGGCATCTCAGTACCTGTCCTGCATCGTTACATCAAAAAACTAGAGAAAAGCGTCGGAACTGCCATTATGAAGACCACGCCTATTGGAACAGAGCTCACCGACGAGGGAGAACAACTCGTGATGGAGTACATGGCTCTGAAGTCAAAGCTCAAACGTTCGAATCGTATTGTGGTCGGTGGGACAATAATCACTGAGGATTTGCTGCTTTGGGCATTGACAAATTTTGATAAAGAGGGTACCATCGATCTCATCATTTCCGATGATGAACGAAACATCAAAGACTTCGAAGCTGGATTAATGGATCTCGTCATCCTCGACGATCCACTTTATATCTACGATCTGGAAAACATTATATGGGAAGAAATAGGGGAGGATAGATTAATCCACGTAAACCGTGGGACTTACTACCTGAAATTCAAATACGGCGCACAGCGGATCGGTTTCAAACATTTAGAAAACACCGGAATAGCGTATCAAATCAAGGGAATTACAAGGTATCTTCCAGCACTCATCCAATCGCCGTTTAGCTTTTTCATTAACGAGAGTCTCCTTACGAAAAAGGGGTTGAAGATCAAGAGCGCGACGCCACCAGATCTCCTCACTCATAAAATTATTGTGATCTATAGAGATGATAAAGAGGAAATTCTGCGCCTCGTCAAGGAGCTGTCAAGACAAAAAAAATCGAGAGGAGACCATTTACCAAAAAAGGTAAATGGTGAACAATCTTTCCATATCCATTATATAAGAGAAAGAACGTGATTTTGGCAGGTGATGAAATGGCTACTGTCAAGGAACCAAATCCGGCTTTTGCCGAGAGCATCATCAAGGCAGGCGGAAAAACACTGAATCTCTGTTACCAATGTGGGACATGTACAGCGAGCTGTCCATCTGGAAGACAGACAGCATTCAGAACGAGGAAGCTGATCAGAAAGGCGCAACTGGGACTCAAGGAAGACATACTTCCATCCGATGATCTCTGGATGTGCACAACTTGTTACACATGTGTCGAGCGGTGTCCACGCCAAGTTGACATCACCGATATCATCATGATTCTGAGGAATTTTGCGGTTAAAGAAGGATACATGGCAGAGACACATAAGAAAACAGCTTCATCGATGATGAATACTGGCCATACGATTCCACTGACGAACGATTACAAAGAGATGAGGAAACGCCTTGGGCTATCTGAGCAGCCCCCAACAGTACTAGGAGATCCTAAGGCACTCGAAGACTGGAAAAAGATCATGCAGATCACAGGTTTTGACAAACTCATAGGAGGTAAGTAAATGACGGAAAGGTATGCGCTCTTTCTTGGCTGTATCGCACCCTTGAGATATCCTGGTATCGAGAAAGCTACGAGAGAAGTGTTCAAAGCGCTTGATGTTGAACTTGTCGATCTTGAAGGCGCAGGCTGCTGCCCTGCACCAGGTGTCATAAGATCTTTTGACCAGACGACGTGGCTCGCGCTCGCTGCCAGGAACCTTGCACTTGCTGAAAAGAAAGGACTGGACATCATCACGATATGCAATGGCTGCTTCGGTTCACTTTTCGATGCAGCTCATTTGCTGCATGAAGATAAGCAGAAGGTTAAAGAGGTTAACAAAATCTTGAAAGAAGTCGGTCTCGAGTATGTCGGTGACAAGATCAAGGTTCGCCATTTTGCAGACGTCCTCCATAAAGATATCGGAATCGAGAGAATCAAGTCGAAAGTTGTTAATCCATTGAATTTCAAAGCTGCGGTGCACTACGGTTGCCATTTTGCAAAACCCAGCAAAATCAAACAGCTCGATGATCCGGAAAGGCCAAGCATCTTAGATGAACTAGTCGAAGCTGTCGGTCCTAAGAGCATCAACTACCGTGACAAAATGATGTGTTGCGGTGCTGGTGGTGGTCTGAGAACGAGGGCGAACGAGATCGCGATGAAGATGACTGAGGAGAAGCTCGCAAACGTTAAGAAAGCGGGCGGACAGTTCATCGTTGATGTGTGCCCATTCTGCCATCTGCAATACGACAGAACACAGAAAGATGTACCTGGATACAACATACCAGTTATCCATCTTTCACAACTCTACGGACTGGCATTCGGACTTCCAAGAGAGAATATGGGATTCGAGTCGCATCACGTGCCAGTTAATCTCTGAGGTGCCGATTTGTATAAGGCACATCTCGTATCGATCACAACAGTAGGTAGCGTTCCAGAGAATTTGAAGGGATTCGTTAACTTTCAAGCAGCATATGAAGGTCACGATGTCGATGAAAGCGAGAAAGTGGCGCTGTTAGTCATTGAAGGAACAGCCTCATATGTCGTGATATTCCTTGAGCGAGAGAAAAGCGTCGAAGAAATTGAAAATCGACTTGCGCTACAGAAGGCAGAGATGACCTCAGACACAAGAAAAGCGATAGCAGGAAACATAGGCACCAGGCCAATGAGATAATGAATCTTTTTTTTCCACCTTTTAATTTATCACAAAAACTCAAAAACCGTCTTCAAATAAGACAGGTGTTGAAGATATCGACAAAAATTCGATTATCACGATTAAGAAGAATTCACAAACGATGAATAAAAAAGCAAGGAAGAAAATTATTAACAGCAACTTAGACCGATATCGCATTAATGACTTCTCTTGCGCGTCTTGGAGAAAAAGAGATTGTTCGACGCTTAATAAGTCAAATTAGCAGCACGGCTGCCATCGGTCCAGGCGATGATGCTGCAGCAATTGATATGGGCGATTACTACATCGTCTTAAGTACTGATCTAGTCTCGGAAAAGACGCATAAGCCAAAGGAAATGACGTATCGACAGCTAGGTTGGTCAGCAGCCGCCGTGAACTTTAGCGATATTGCAGCGATGGGAGCTAAACCGATCGGCATCCTCCTTTCGTTCGGATTGCCAAAGGATTTGGAATACGAAAACTTGAGCGAGATGATGAGTGGTGCGGAAGAATGCTGCAATGCAGTTGGCGCAACAATCCTAGGCGGGGATACAAAGGAAACATCAGAGATCATATTGGTAGGCACTGCAATCGGGATCGTTGGAAAGGATGAAATTCTTTTGAGAAAAGGTGCCAAGCCGGGCGATCTTCTTGCCGTCACCGGTACACTGGGACTCGCTGCAGCAGGATATTTCGCTTTAAAGAATGGCTTTAGGTGCGCTAAATGCATCAAAGCACTGCTCGAGCCAATGCCGAGAGTGAGGGAAGGGTTGATACTTTCATCATCTGGCTTCGTCACTTCCTGTATCGACATTTCGGACGGCTTAGCATTTTCATTGAGGCATTTATCAGAGGCAAGCGGCGTCGCATTCGAAGTTGAATGGGAGAAAATTCCTGTTGATTTTTCTGTTTGCAGGATTGCGAAAGCATCGAAAATTAATGAGGAGGAACTCATGCTTTATTTTGGTGGCGATTATCAACTCCTCTTTACAATTAATCCAACTGGCTGGAATATACTGAAAAAGCGCCTT
>JANHAK010000166.1 GCA_024464195.1 Methanomassiliicoccales archaeon
ATTTCAGAGAGCAGCTCTTCCTTTTCTTTCCTCGGAAACGCCCGACCCCTTGTTCTCACCTGGATGATTGATTCGTAATAGGATCCTTTGATCTTGCTGCAACGCTCACACAATCCCTTCTTGACGCGCACTGTTGTATTCAGCTCTTCGTTTTTAACAAGATTTTCGAATCTTATAGTGAGATTAAGAGCCAAATTGTAATTCCTCTCGTCTCGCTGGCCAATGGTGATAGTGGCGTCTTCAACCCAAGCACCTTTGCGAAGAGCGATCGATTGCAGCGCAATTTCCTTGGCGGCGTCTTCAATCGAATCGTACTGTTTCCAGTTGCCTTTAAGTAAAAATTCACCGCAGAGTGTACACTCAACGAGGTCGACGTGATCTGGGATATTCGAAAAGCGCGTCTGAGCAATGAAGCATGATGCGCATAGATTTTCATATGTAGGACCTTCGCGGCCGCATTTGACGCAGAACATTCTAAATTCTCACCATCTGTGCGTGAGGGACGCCGGCAATTCTCAGCACGCAATCCTCATTGATAAATCTATGCTTGATCGCGATTTTCACCGTTATTTCACCGACAAGATTGGCGATCGTTGCGATCGAGAGTCTATTGACTAACGTCTCTTCATCCACATCCTCGCCTTCATAGAAGTCCCTGACCACCTCAATGTGCAATTCCCCTTCTCTGAACATTTTCCCGAGAAGGTCTTTATCGCAAGCCGCAAGGACGATTTCCTTTCCCCTCTGATAAACACGCGCCGTGATCAATTCATTCCTCCGACGCCAGCTTGTAATATCCTGGCGAGGGTGAATAAATTTCACCAGCCATGCTCAAGCGTTTAAGAAGATGCCTCACTTTATCTTCAGAAATTCCTTCCCTGTCCGCCGCCTCGACAAGCGCTTCAACCGAGACACCTTTCCTCGGATCTGATAGATCAGAAATCAGTTTCCTCAACACACCAATCTGTTCGCGTTGTGACTTGCTTGTCCCCGTCGTAATGATGTCGATATCGAGTCTTCCCGCTTCGCCAGCGATCTTTCTCAAATAGTATTCAACGATCCTGACCGCGCGATTTGCATCCTCAGCTGTGACAAGAGGGCTCAGCCTCGCACGCGCACTCGCCTCGGAAAGGCGAACGAAGGCCTCAAGCTGTCTTGCAGTGATCGGAACAGAAGCGCCTTCACCCTCCCCCTGTTTTCTGATCTGAAGATAGTAATCATGGATGATTTTCATCGCTTCATCTGTTAGCACGGGGACGAAACGCTTCGAGTACGCGATGTACTTCCTAAAGAAATCCCTCGAAAAGACTGGTGTAAGCTCCTGGCTATCGGCGATGATTTGATCGAACCTGACTTCCTTGATCTCGCTCGGGTCCTTGTATTTTCTGAGCTCTCCCCACCGATGCGCCTTGAGAATGTGATCGGCAATCTTCGCATCGAGTTCTGCATCTGGCTTATCAGTCATGGCGAAAATGAGATCAAATCTCGACAGGAGCGCGGGGGGAAGATTGATCTGGTCTGCAATGTAATTGTGCTCTTCAAATCGACCGTACTTTGGGTTGGCAGCGCCGAGAATCGCACATCTACACTGCAGTCGCGCGGTAATCCCCGCTTTCGCGACAGTGACGGTCTGGCTTTCCATAGCCTCATGCATCGCACTCCTGTCATGTTCTTCCATCTTATCGAGCTCATCGATCGCAGCGATTCCCTTGTCGGCGAGAACGAGGGCTCCAGCTTCCAAAGTCCAGCGCCCCTCGCCGAACTCATCTTTAACGGCTGCAGCGGTCAATCCAGCAGCCGAAGAACCTTTCCCCGACGCATAGATGCCTCGGGGCGCGAGTTCAGACATGTAGCGCAGCAATTGGCTGTTATGCGAAATGATGCCATTCGCAATGAAATTGTGCGTCTCCTCGACTTCGATGTCATAAACCCATTCGTCCTCAGCCCGGATTTTTTCAATCGAAACAATTTGATCCCAGGAGAGTCCTCTCGCGTAACCGATTGTCTCATCTGGCCCGCCTTTCCCTGATCCCTCCGCAACCGCAATGAACTTACCAATTTCGAGTTTTGATATGCTGCGAGGCTGTATCCAGGGACCATTCTGCACGAAAAGCGGATGGGTTGGGGTCGCGATTAACGATTTACCGCCAGCAGTTCTCACACAAAAAAGGTGATCAGGCGACCGTCGCTTCCACACCCGGATGGCCTTTCCCGTTTCGACGATTCCCCTATGCGAGAACGTGAGAACTGTGAAATCCGTTTCAGCATAAACACCATCGTCAACTTCCACATAATTTCTTCTTGCCAGTACCTCTTCTACAATCTCTCCGATCTTTCGCTTTGTCCCGTCACCAAGGATGATTTCAGCCTCATAAGTCACACACTTCGCTACACCTGGATCGCCGACCAGGAGGATGTGAATATCTCCCCTGATCCTTGTCCCGTCTTCGAGCTGCTTTGGAACGCCCCCGAAAAGCTGAAGGGCGATAGCTTCTTTTTCAATCTCGTAGCCATATATCGCTGGTGAAATCGACCTGACGATTTTTTCAAAAATATCTGGACTTCTCGCCTGACGTATGATTTCCTGCTCCTCCTCCTCGCTGATCGTGATCTCCTCATATTCGTGTTGTTGAAATTCGACGGAGTTGATATCGAGATTAATGTCAAAGAGCGTGGACCTGATCTGAGCGCCTTTCTGCACAGATCGCAACACGCCATTGAGGATAACCCTGTCGCCAGGCGAGATCTTACCAGCAATGTCATCTTCAAGATATCCGATGAGCCTTTCCGGCTGAGCACCTCCCCTTAAGCCTTCTGGGCTTTCCTGAATCTCAATTTTCTGTGTATCAACATAGTGTGAATCTTCTGTCAGCAACTTGAATTTCGTCGTGCTTGCCGTCCGACCGCATCCGCCCTGTTCCTTGTAGCATTCGAGCGGTTCTTTGAAGTACAAACCCTCCTGCGGCTCTCTAATGACTTGATTGCAACGCATGCATTGAAAAAGGGCACTCGTGATTTTTGGTCGGACTTCTGTTGCCTTTCTCACAAGACCCTCAACTGAAATGAGTTTGCCGAGGTGCTTGCTGCGGAGCTTCCTGATCTCAATTCTGCTGTCCCTTGGAAGGCTGATGATTCTCAAATGGATGTCAACGCCCTCTCTGCTAGGAGGTATCATCTTTTTGATCGCCTGTTCGCCCGTCCATAGCGTTTTATGTGGATGCTGTAGTAAGTAGTCGGCGATGTCGGGATCGAACTGGTCAATGTCAGAATATGAAACGAGAACGCTTCTCAATTCAGGGTACATGTCTGAAACTTCTTTTACCTTTAACCTGTACTCTGTTGTCTCGAAGAATTCTTCCCATCTGGCGATGAGGTCCTCATTCGTGTATTCGATAGGCAAAAGATCCCTCCCTCTTGACGGACGGGTCGGTTGTGTTTTCTTGCGAAGAACAAAGAGGTATAATAGTTTTCTAGTTTAAAGAAATCTAATCAACAACGGAGGTTGAAGTGAGAAAAGAAGTGAGTAAACCTTATACCACTTCTCAAAAAATGAGAGGAAAACATTGGT